>NZ_JBFUES010000061.1:0-15151 GCF_056403875.1 Bradyrhizobium sp. P2_E8 | reverse complement strand
GTGCTGATAGTTGAGGCTCGGCGGCGATACCCTACTAAGGAAAAGGTCGGTTAGCGGAAGGTGCAGCAGATCAAGTCGCATCAATAAGCCACCCTCTTGGAAGGAAGGGGCAGGGGTCGCATCTGAACTTGAAGATTGCAGTTGCCCGATGAAACGAGCGGAATCCAGGGCGGCGAGCGGTAGCGCTTCCGGAATGCACTTGGCCCGGGCCGGGGAGTACGCATCGACCGAATGTACCGGAAACTTGGTAGAGGCCAGCAAATCGGTGAAGAACACATAACCCATGGCACTCTACGACCCAGCCGCTCATCTGCGATTGAATCAGTACATTCCAGGTCACTGGTTGGGAAAGGCGATAAATAGGTAACCAGGATGGTTGAGCCGCGGCGCTGCCGGACTGGCGGGGCTGCCAGGGTGACTCTCCCCGCAGAATTCCTGTTTGCAGGGAACCTTCGCTACCGGAGCGTCCGTACCATCGGCCGGTCCCCTACACGCCGGCGACAACGATCATCTCGATAGAGCCGCCTCGCTCTGATCTGTCACCTGCACGAGGCGAAGTGCTCAGAAGGCGAGGGCGTTGTGGTCTGGGCACGCTGCCCTGCGGCACTCCACCGGACGGCACTCCACCGGACTTAGGCGGAGGAAAAGCTCCTCAAGCTCGGCACCCCGGCCTGGCGGCGACGGTCGAGATGAAGACCGGCGCGCGCAGGATCATCAGCGACGTTCTCTCGCCGCTGGCGAGATACAAGCAGCAGGCGCTGCGGGAGCGATAAAGAACCCGCTCCCGCAGTCCGCGTCGTCAACCCGAGGCCGAGGAGAGTGTCCGCACGACCTCGAGTGCTGTGCATGCAAGAGCAGCAGGGAATCTGCTGTCGGGCGCCTGGCCGTCGCGGAGTCGACGAAAGTGTCGCAGCTTCACTCCGCGATGGGGCCGTTCACGAGTCCCTGCATCTACTTGTAGAGCCGTACCGCGGCGTGAGCTCCTGAGTCGACGCCCTTGCGGAGCAGACTGTCGATACGGGGTACCACGACGTGGCTGGAGTGAGGAACCAATGGCGCCGGCTCGTTGAGCTGCGCCATTTCAGAGATCACCTCGATGGGCTTGGCGATCCCTCTGCCCGCATCGACGGCTGAGGGGGCGCGATCGTTTGCCGGCCGTACCAGCGACCCGTGGTTCATTCCCCAGATCGCGGCCTGTGTCCGGTTCTGGACCCTGATCTTGCGCAGGATCGCCTTGACGTGAACCTTCACGGTCGCCTCGGCGATATTGATCTTCCTGGCAACGCACTTGTTGGAATCGCCTTCGATAAGGCAGGATAGAATTGCCTTTTCTCGGGGAGAGAGCTGCGGCAGGATCGCTTCGTCCGCAGCAGCGAGGATGGTCTGTCTGCATTCGCCGGGCTCCGCCGTTTCAGGCTCGCGATGGCGACCGGCATCAAGG
The DNA here is from genome assembly GCF_056403875.1 of Bradyrhizobium sp. P2_E8. Classification (NCBI taxonomy): domain Bacteria; kingdom Pseudomonadati; phylum Pseudomonadota; class Alphaproteobacteria; order Hyphomicrobiales; family Nitrobacteraceae; genus Bradyrhizobium; species Bradyrhizobium sp. P2_E8. The sequence continues at coordinate 13,710 of NZ_JBFUES010000061.1, read as the reverse complement.
GCGAATGACAGGAATGCAGGCGGGAAGACGGTCTCGCCCATCGTCACGAGTTCGACGGATTTGATGAACGCGTCGCACGAATTGACGTTCACGAAGTATCCGTTGGCCCCTGCTCGAAATGCTGAGGCAAGATCGACTGGTCGATAATTGTCGGACACGATGGCGATGCGCGCGTCCGGGTACCTATCTTTCACGAATCCGATTTGTTCTATCGCGACATTGAAGCCATCGCCGGTATGGACGATGAGGAACATCAATTTCTCTGCTTGAAGTGAGTTCGGCAATTCCTCGGGGCTCGATACTGAGGCCGGGATGTGAAAATTTGCCGCGTGCAGGATTTTAGCAATACCTTCTCTAATCAAAACGTTCTTTCCAATAAGAACGGTCTCGCAAGACTGCCGCCTCCTCATTTTACCCTCCAGCCTACTACGCAATGACACAACAGCGATGGGCGGTTGAACTGATATGACTTGTGGTTTTTAGGTATATTGAGCTACCTCGATCGTGTTCCTCCGTTCTGGTCTGGCGTTCTTTGCCTCGTCTCGTTGGTGGATTTCGAGCAATCCATCGTGCTTAAGCTTTTATGAATGTTAGATGCGAATTCGCGATCGCCCTATATACCGTTGGTTATAGACGCGGGACTGCGTATACCCGTGTAATTGCGGTATAAAAACCCGCCTTCCGGCGCAGCCTCTGCGTGAATTAGGTGAGGATGTTCATTCAACATTGAAAGATCTGTTGGTTGTACTCGCTTTTCTATACTATGTATAAGCGAACGCATTCTGCGAGCGAGTTAACGGCGCGGCATATATTGAACGTTGCGGAAATATCGAAGGGGTGCATCGTTGAGGATTGCGCCGTTAGGCGGACTGGATGGGTGCTGGGGGCTTGCTCGCCCTCGTCAGATCACCGGAGTCTTACGGGCATTCGCGTTGCATTGCTGCGTGAAGATACGGGAAGCGAACAGATCCGGGCGTGGATTAACCTAAGTATTGCGCTGCGATTCCAACATTGCTTGTATGCTATGCTGCGATTCCAACGTTGCATGTATGCTGTATGGTGTGGGTGAAACAGAAGAAGGTGCGCGGAGTTTATGTTGGGGGGACTGGCTGAGGAGCGCGTAATGCGACGTATCAGTGTAGTCATTGCTGACCGGCATCCGGTGGTCTTGGAGGGGCTGAGCAAGGTGCTCGGCGCCGCGGCCGATTTCAATATCGTTGCATCTTGTAGCGATGCCGCAAGCTGCATCGAAGCGATCCGGAGCTTGGCGCCCGATATGGCGATTGTCGATCCCGCAATGCCCGAGCTCGCCGCCGCGAAAATTCTTTCGACCGTCAATTCAGAAAATCGTTCGACGCATTTGGTGTTTTTCGTCGCGAGTGAGGATTGCGAACTGGTGTTCTCGGCGACGCCCGTGACCTGTAGTATCATCCTGAGAAATACTGATCCCGAGGCTCTGGTGCAGTCGTTGCGGCATATCGCCAATGGTCACAACGTGCTGCCATCGACCCCATCCGACTCGATCGTGTCGCGCGAGCAGGGCACGACTTCGGAGACCGGACTGACCGCTCTGACGGAACGCGAGCGTCAGATCATGCGGCTGGTCTCCGAAGGATTGTCGAACAAGGAAATCGGGCGCCGGTTGAATACTACCGACGGCACCATCAAGGTGCACCTGCACAACATCTTCCAAAAACTGGAAATCAGCAATCGCACGGTGCTCGCGGCCCTCGCCATCTCGCAACATGATCGCGCGACCGCCCCGCGGGAGAAGACTCAGGATTGAGTCCGACGAGTGGGGAGCGCTGAGGAGAGGCTCGTCACGCACCACCTTTCCCGGTCGACGCTCCCACTGCAATGGGCAGGCGGCCTCTATTGGATGCAGCGACCCGATCCGAAAGATGCCGGTGATGAAGCTGCGTCTGTCACGGCGGCACCCCGGCAACGCAACCCATCGACTGGAACAAGTAGTTTTAGCGGTTGAAGCCTGATTTCAAGCGCCGCTTGATTGGCGAGGTCGATGTCCGGGATGCCTAACGGGGTAGTCCCTCAGGCCTGGCGCCTGATCCAAAATCGCAGCCAAGGCGTCCGGCGGGCAGTGTACTTTATTCGTCATCTGCGGCTCTGGGTCGATCGCAGTTTGTCCGCTGTCAGGTAAAACGTAGTCGCGGGCTATGACGAACGGCTCCAGACATGATCGCAGAGATGTGCCGATTGGATCTCGGCACATCCGGAGCGACGGCCCTGGCCCTACCTTCCTGCCCCCCCAGTGGTCAGGGTCGTTCCCTCCTGACGGCCTGCCGTCAGGACCGGAACTCTGTCGTTGAGCTGAAAGCGAGTGCGCGGGCGCATCTTGATGTCCCTTCTGTTTCACCGTGCCGTCGAGGACATGGAAATCTGGAGTGCGGCCGGCGACGGCTTTTCCTTTGTGATCACGTATGAGACGCCTGCCGGTGCCGGCTTTCACGGACGTGCCGGCTACGTGGCGTCGTGGCGACCGCTCTATCGGGGTAACGGCGCGATCAAGATTGGCGGTTCGGCGTTTTCAACCTTCGCGGAGGCGGAGAAGGCCTGCAACACGATGCTTGAGTATCTGAAGGGGCTATCGCCGAATTGAAGTGCCCAGCCTGCCGTCAGGCCAGGTCGACTTCGAGTACCTTTGAGCCGAGAGGAGAGGTCGCCCTCGACGGCGCATGCCCGATTCCCGGCGCTCAGGCAGTGTTACCGGCGTCGACCGTCACCACGGTGCCGGTGATGTTCCGGCCGCCTTCGCCGAGAAGATATTCGACCACCGAAGCGACGTCGTCGGCTTCGGGCAGGTGGCGCAATGCGCTGCGGCGAGCGATGCGTCGACGGCCTTCGTCGTCCAGGGACCTGGTCAATTCCGTCTCGATGAAGCCGGGTGCGATCGCGTTCACCGTGATGCCGACCCTGCCAACTTCCCGGGCCAGCGAGCGGGTGAAGCCGACAACCGCGGCCTTGGACGCGGCATACACGGACAAACCGCTGTGGCCGGTCGAGGCGACGATGGAGGAAATGTTGACGATCCGCCCCGCGCCGTCGGCCATCATATGGCGTGCCACGTATTTGGTCAGGATCATGGGCGACAATACGTTCAAGCGAATCAAGGCCTCGATATCGGAATTGTGCATGGTCGCGAGCAGTCCGTCGGGACCGACCCCGGCATTGTTGACGAGGCCGTAGATCGCGCCGAATTCGTCGCGCAGCGATTTTGCGAAGGCCGGGATCGCATTGGTCACCGCAAGATCGCAGGCGCGGAAATGGAGGCGTCGCTGCGCTTCGCGGACCGCGGCTGCAAGCTCCTCGCTCTCGCGGCGCGCGACGGCGATCACATTATACTCGCCGGATGCGGCGAGCCTGCGCGCGATGGCAAGACCTATACCGCGGCTGCCGCCTGTGACGATGACGTTACGCATCGGTGCGAGCCAGTTTTCCCGCCGCGGTGACGTCGAGCCGCTCGACGAAGCGGATCACCGCAGGCACCTTCCATGCAGCCAGGCAATCTTTGCACTGACCGAGAATCTCCGTGCGAATCCTCTCGTGGCGCTCCGCATTGGTACCGTTGGTGAGGATGACGTCGGCGACCACAATGGCGCCGGTGATCGGGCTCCTGCGCGACCGCGCGCGCGACATCTGGACGGACGCGTGCCGGTTGATCACTGCTTCCACCTCCTCCGGATGCACCTTCAGCCCGCCGATGTTGATAATGCCGCCTCGGCGGCCGACGAAGTGGTATCGTTCGCCGCGCAGCTCGACCATGTCGCCGGTATCGACGAAGCCCTCGGTGTCGGCGAGCGGCGGAGCATCGGCGCCGACATAGGCGCGCGCAGTACGCCGGGAACGGATCCGCAGTGAGCCGTCGACCACCTTCATCTCGACGCCGGCGTGATTCTGCCCGATCAGGTGGGCAGGAAAACCCTCGCGCCCGTCGTCCACGCTGAAACCGACGCCCGCCTCGGTCGAGGCATAGGCGTGCCCGATTRACGCATGCGGAAATGCTCTGGCCAGGCCGTCCAGCACCGCCTGGTCGGCGATTTCGCCCGACAGGCGGACATAGTCCGGCGAGAAATTGGCGGACGCGCCGCTCATCAGGAGCTTGCGCCAGTGCGACGGCGTCCCTGAGATGTGGGTAACGCCGCCCGCGCGCAGCCGCGCCACATGGGCGACAATGGCTTCCCCAGGCTCCGAAAGCACCATCGATCCGCCGCCGATCACGGCCCGCAGGAAAATCTGCAGGCCACCATAGCGGCGGATGTCGTAGAACGTCGCCCAGGTTGCGTTCCGGTGGCGCGCGGGCCCCTCGGCGATAATCGCGCCAGCAAGCCCATCAAGCGTGTGTCGGACGATCTTCGGCAGTCCTGACGTCCCCGAGGTCAGCATCAGCCACTCGGTCGTGCGATCAACCTCCGATCCCATGGCCCTCCGTTCGGGCAGGTCGACGCCGATAACGACGTACTTGCCAGCGCTCCTTCGGTGCAGGGGCCGATCGGTGACGATGGTGTCGATATCGGCCCGCTCGAGCAGGACCTGCAGGCAATCCCAATCCAGGTCGGGCGGGCATAGGAGCATGCGGCGGGCAATGCCGTCGAGCTCGATCGTGGCTAGCGCGGACAGCAGCTGTCCCGACGTCGCAAGCAGCACCGAGCGGCCGGACAGCTCGGACGGTCCGCCAGCCAGGCAGCTGTGCTGGATCATGTCGGTCAGCGATACACTGTGCCGGGCATCGGAAATCGTGCGGTCCTTCGGCCCCGCGCCGAGATATTGGCGGAGCGCGATGATGTCAGGCGGGGACATTCTCGTAGGCTCTGACAAACTCACCGAGGGTAGACGGGAAGGCGGCGTCCTCGGCGACAGTGAAGGGATCGATGCCAAGCTCGTCCTCCAGCCGCGCAACCAGGATGGCGAATGCAAGCGAATCGAACCCGGTTTCGTTCAGTGACAGATCGTCCTCAAGCGGCGGAAGCGTGACTTTCTGTTCTTCGGCGATCTGCTTCATCGCGGAGAAGATCTTCGATTTGACCGACATGATACACCTCACATTTCGGCTTTCCGAGCCAGTGTTAGAGCCTGATTTCGCCCTTTACGATGCGCGCGTAGACGGCCCGGTCGATCGAACGATAGTCACCGGTCGCCGGATCACGCAGGAACAGCGGATCGTCCACCACCGAAGGATCGAATCCCTCGCGGATCAGCCGCTGCTTCTGCTGCTTGAAGGTGTCGGTCGTCTCCAGCGCCCGGCACAGCCTGACGAAGACTGGAACTGCATAACGCGGCAGCCGATACGAAAGGTGTTCTCTGAATATCCCGAAATCGAAATCTCGGCCGACCACCAACGCCGCCATGCCGGCGCGGCCATCGGCCCCGGACACCGCAACTCCATAAGTCGAGGCGTCGAGAACGCCGGTGCAGTCCCTGATTGCGTCGTTCACTTCGCTGGTCGCGACGTTCTCGCCCTTCCAGCGGAAGGTGTCGCCGACGCGGTCGATGAAGTGAAAGTACCCCTGCTCGTCGCGCAACATCAGGTCGCCGGTGCGAAACCAGGCATCGCCCACAGCGAAGACGTCGTGCAGAATCTTCTTCCTGGTTGCCTCGGGATCCGTGTAGCCCTCGAAAGGCCGGCCGTCGCGATCGCCAGCGCCGATACGTCCGACAGCCTCGCCGATCTCGCCAGGTGCACAGGCGATGCAGAGCCCTGCGGCGCTCCGGACCGGGCTGCCGCTGTCGGCATCGATCTTGACGATCGAGGCGGGAAAGCGATGCGCCAGAACCGGCGGGATCCGGCCGATCGCGCCCGGTTTTCCATCGACATTGAACAGCGAGAAATTGCCTTCGGTTGCGGCATAGAATTCGAGGATCTGCGGAATCGCGAACCGGTTGGCGAACATCTCCCAGATGTCGCCGCGCAATCCGTTACCGACGGCCAACCGCAGCCGGTGTCGCGGCTCTTGTTCAGACGTCGGCGCCTTCAGCAAATAGCGGCAAAGCTCGCCGATATACTGGAAGACGGTGCAGTCGAAACGCTCGATGTCGTCCCAGAAGCTGCCAGCGGAAAACTTCTCCGCAATCGCGACCGAGCCGCCCGCGCAGAGCATGCTGCAGGGAGCGGCGACGCCGCCCACGGAGTGATGGAGCGGCAGGCAATCGTAGAGACGATCGTCGATGGACGCGTCCGTCAGTCCGGCAAACCATCCGCCCCAGGCGAGAATGCGGCGATGACTGACGTTCGCCGCCTTCGGTAGGCCCGTCGTGCCCGAGGTGTAGATGAGGAGCGCGCGTCGGTCGATCGCGACGTCGCCACGTTCGGCGGAGGACAGCGGGCGCGGCTCGAAGGCGGCGAGCGCCGCATCCAGATCGCCGCTGGGATCGCCGGTGTCGAGGCTCCAAATTTGCGGCACGCGGTGCAGGTGCGGACGCGAGCTCTCGAACGCATCCACGCATTCGGCGGCGAGGATGAGGTGATCGGCATGAGCGACGTCGATACAATGGGCGAGCGACTGGCCGACCAGCCTGGTGTTGATCAGCGCCGCCGTCCCACCGACGCTGCTGATGCCGAGCCAGCAGGCGAGGTAGTCCGGCCGGTTCGGCATCAGCACGCAGACGGTGCCTCCGGCATGGAGGCCGAGGTCCCGCGCCCAGCGCGCATACCGGTTGATCCGGGCAGCGAGTTCGCCATAGGTGAAGGATTGGCCATCCGAGAGCAAGGCGGGCCGCCCGGGCTGACGCTGTGCCCAATCCTCCACGATGTCGGCGAACAACCGATGCGGCTGGGCTTCGATCCGTGCGGTTAATGCGATGGCTTGCAGCCAGGTCTTGGCGGCGGACCGTCTGCGCCGCGGAGCGTCGCGGCTGGTCGCCCGCTGGATCGCGGCTTTCTTCGGGACGTGATCATCCGGCTGAGCTGGCCCGACGTGCGCGCGCACCGGTTCGATGCTGCTCGCTTGGTTGTCGAAGCAGAACCTCTGTTCAACTGGCTTCATCCGGACCCGGATCCCAGCTGGTTGAGGATCATCCGCTCCATTGCCTTTACCGATCGGAAGTTCTCAGGGGTGATCTCGAACTGGGGAAGGATGAGATCGAACTCGGCTTCGACCTTGAGCATCAATTCGACCATGCCCATCGAGCTGAGCCCGATATCCACGAGTCGCGACTCCGGGTGGACATCGGCGGTGATCGCGTTCTGCTGCAGGACGCTCCTGACGACCGATAGAACGCGGTTCTGAACGTTGATGGCAATGTTGTGCATTTCAGCCGGTCTCCCGCCGTGGCCAGGCGTGATCACATTCGGGGCGACGATACCCAACTGTTCCTGCGGCCAACAGCTCTGCTTCGGAGGTACCTCGCCCGGGAGTCACAGCTTCCTGATACCCACTTCTGCGCCAACGACGCGCCAGCGGAAGTGGGCTAGTTGTCGATTTGGAGCGGAATTCATCTCGATTTGGCTCGCATCGACCAATCATGACCACCATGAAACGGGAGGCTCTGGCCCATGACTGTGCAGGAAGTTCAGTTCCGCAACGTCGCCACGGAAATTGGCCGAGTAGCATTCTCTCCCGAAGGCCCCTCGTTCCAGCAGCGAACGGCAAATGTCGCGCAGGTCGCTGCGGCGGAGGCTGAGGCGGTCGATCGCGAGGCGCGCTTCCCGCGGAAGGCGATCGACGCGGCGCGCAAGGAGAGACTTCTGGGCGCTCAGATTCCGGTCGAGTTCGGCGGAGACGCTGCGTCTATCTCCGAGGTGGCCGATATGTGTTACGCGCTCGGCCGCTCCTGCGCTTCGGTCGGGATGATCTTCGCGATGCATCAGACCAAGGTCGCGTGCCTGGTTCGCCACGGCGCGGGCAGTGGCTGGCACGAAAGTCTCATGCGCCGCGTGGCTGCCGAGCAGATGCTGCTGGCATCGTCGACCACGGAAGGCCAGAACGGCGGAAACATACGCTTCAGTTCGGCCGCAGTGGAGAGCGCCGGCACCGAGATTTCGCTGGTGCGCGATGCGACGGTGATTTCGTACGGCGCCGAGGCGGACGGCATCATCACCATCGCCCGCCGCTCGGACGAGGCCGCCGGATCCGATCAGGTGCTGCTGGCCATCACCCGTGACGACTATACGCTGGAGCCCACTCTCGCGTGGGAGACGCTCGGCATGCGCGGGACCTGCAGCGCCGGTTTCAAGCTGAATTTCAGGGGCGCTGCGGAGCAGATATTCCCCGTGGCATACGAAAAGATCCATGCGCAGACGATGACGCCCGTCGCCCATCTGTGCTGGTCCTCGGTCTGGGCGGGGATCGCGGCTGCGGCGGTGGACCGGGCGCAGCTCTTCATCCGCAAGGCCGCCCGCGGATCGGGCGGCAACATGYCTCCCGGCGCGGCGCACTTCACCGCCGCCAAAATGAGCCTGACGAAATTGCGCGCCGTCATCGCAGCGAACCTCCAGTTCTTTGAAGTCCGCGAACGGGACGTGCGCGCGCTGTCGTCCGTCGACTTCCAGTCCTCGATCAATCTTCTCAAGGTGGAGGCCTCCGAGCTCGCGGTTGCGACCGTCATGCACGCGATGCGCGCTTGCGGCCTGTCCGGATACCGCAACGACACTGACGTAAGTATCGGCCGCCACCTGCGTGACGTGCTTTCCGCTCCGATCATGATCAACAACGATCGCATCCTCGCCAGCATGGGGACCGCCACGCTGATGAGCACGGTTCCGGACTCTTTGTGCGATTGATCTTCTTCTGAAAAGGAAACGGCCTGATGAACGTGGTCATTGTCGAAGCATCCGCGGACTCCACTCCCCCTCCAGCCGATCCGCTGGACCACCTTGCGGATGCGCTGTTCCACGAGATGGGCTCTCCCGGCGTCTATGCCCGCACCGCACTCTACGAAGACGTTGTGGAGCGAATTGCGGCGGTGATCTCGCGGAATCGCGAGCCGAAYACCGAGGTGATGCGCTTCCCGCCCGTCATGAATCGCGCCCAGCTTGAGAGGTCGGGCTATCTGAAGAGCTTTCCCAATCTTCTTGGCTGCGTCTGTGGCTTGCACGGCATAGAAAGCGAGATCGACGCGGCGATCAGCCGCTTCGATGCCGGTGGCGACTGGACCGCATCGCTATCACCGGCCGATCTCGTGCTGTCGCCGGCAGCCTGCTATCCGGTCTATCCGATCGCGGCGAGCCGAGGGCCGGTGCCGGCAGCCGGCTGGAGCTTCGACGTGGCCGCCGACTGCTTCCGTCGTGAACCCTCGCGCCATCTCGACCGGCTGCAGTCCTTCAGGATGCGCGAATTCGTCTGCATCGGGAGCGCCGATCACGTCTCGGCGTTCCGGGACCGTTGGATGATACGCGCGCAGAAGATCGCCCGAGATCTCGGGCTGACCTTCAGGATCGACCACGCCAACGACCCGTTCTTCGGCCGGGTCGGGCAGATGATGGCGGTGAGCCAAAAGCAGCAGTCGCTGAAGTTCGAACTGCTGGTGCCTCTGCGCTCCGAGGATCGACCGACCGCCTGCATGAGCTTCAACTACCACCGGAATCATTTCGGCACCACCTGGGGCATCGTCGATGCGGCCGGCGAGCCGGCTCACACTGCCTGCGTGGCCTTCGGAATGGACCGTCTCGCCGTCGCCCTGTTCCATACCCACGGCAAAGACGTCGCTCAGTGGCCGATCGCAGTGCGGGACCTGCTTGGCCTGGGGCAGACCGACCGCGGGGCAGCGTCAGCATTCGAGGAGTACCGATGCGCCAAGGAAGTCGGGAGCTAGCCCGGGCTCGAAGAGCGGAAGGGTGCGCCCCCATGAGGAGAGAAACTCTCGCCATTCACGGCGGCTTCGAAAGCGATCCGGCAACGAAAGCCGTTGCCGTGCCGATCTACCAGACGGCCTCGTATGCATTCGACAGCGCCGACCATGGAGCCGCGCTCTTCAACCTTGAAGTGGACGGCTTCCGCTACACCCGGATCGGCAATCCGACCAACGCGGTACTGGAGAAGCGCGTCGCCGCCCTGGAAGGAGGCATCGAGGCACTCAGCGTGGCCTGTGGTCAGGCCGCGGTGAACTATGCGGTCGTGAACATCGCGGAGATGGGCTCCAACATCGTCTCGGTTCCGCAGCTCTACGGCACCACGCATACACTGTTCGCGCACATCCTGCCGAGGCAGGGCATTGCGGTCCGTTTTTCGGAAGACGACCGCCCGGAAAGCGTCGAAAGGCTGATCGACGACAATACGCGGGCGGTGTTCTGCGAGAGCGTCGGGAATCCGGCCGGAAACGTCTGCGACATCCAGGCGATGGCCGATGCCGCGCACAGGCACGGCGTCCCGCTCATCGTCGACAACACGGTGCCGACACCGATCCTGCTCAGGCCGATCGAATACGGCGCAGACATCGTCGTAGAGTCGCTGACGAAATTCATGGGCGGGCATGGCACTACGCTCGGTGGAATCATCGTCGACGGCGGCAGGTTCCCGTGGGCGGATCATCGCCGGCGCTTCCCGATGATGAACGAGCCGGAGCAGTCCTACCACGGGCTGGTCTTTACCGAGCGCTRCGGCCCCGCCGCCTACATTGCGCGTTGCCGCGCCGTCTCCCAGAGGACCACCGGCGCCGTCCTGGCGCCGATGAACGCCTTCCTGCTGCTCCAGGGCATTGAGACCGTCGCGCTCCGGATCGAGCGGCACGTCGAGAATGGCGCAAAGGTCGCGCAGTTCCTGCGCAATGACCGCCGTGTCGAGTGGGTGAATTATGCCGGCTTCCACGACAGCCCATACTTCGTGCTGACGCAGAAGTATCTAGGTGGTCAGGCGTGTTCGCTGCTGACGTTTGGCGTGGCCGGAGGCTTCGAGGCGGGCAAGMGGTTCTACGACGCGCTGAAGCTCTGCAAGCGGCTGGTCAATATTGGCGACGCGAAAACGCTCGCCTGCCACCCCGCGTCGACAACGCACCGGCAAATGTCTCCCGGAGAACAGGACAGAGCCGGCGTGCGGCCCGAGATGATCAGGCTGAGCGTCGGAATTGAGCACATCGACGACATCGTCGCGGATCTCGATCAGGCCCTTTGCGCCGTTGACGTTTCGTCAAGCATGAAGGCACTCGCATGACTGTCTTGATCGACGTAGATTCGCACGAGCACCATCTCTTGTCGCGAGCGCCGGGCAGAGGCGCCGACGCGACGGCGTCGTCGGGAAACCGGGCCGAGTGCCTCGACATCGGGCTCATCAACAACATGTCGGATGCTGCCTTGATGTCGACCGAGCGCCAGCTGTTCGACCTGCTGGCTGCGGCTTCCGGACGACTTTGCGTCAGGCTGCATTTCTATACGATGGAGGCGACCCCCCGTTCGGAATGGGGGCGCGATTACGTTCGTCGTTACTACCGCAGCATCGACGATCTGCTGAACAGGCATCTGGATGGAGTGATCGTGACCGGCGCCGAACCCAGAGCCGCCAGTCTGACGGAAGAGCCATACTGGACCACCTTCGCCGAGATCGCTGACTGGGCCAGGGACAATACGGTGTCGTCCGTGTTTTCCTGTCTGGCCGTCCATGGGGTCGTCCTGCACCTGGACGGCGTTACGCGCCACAAGCTCCCCACCAAATGCTTCGGTGTCTTCGCCCAAACGAAGACGAGACATCATCCCTTGATGCAAGATGTGCCGAGGACCTTCCGAATTCCGCACGCCCGGTGGAACGAAGTGCAGGAGGAGGATCTCTCGGACTGCGGATATTCGGTTCTCACCTGGTCGGCGGACGCTGGCGTCGATTGCTTCGTCAAGCAGCAGAAGAACAGTCTTTTCGTCCATTTCCAGGGGCACCCGGAATACGAAACCCAGAGCCTGCTGGGTGAATATCGCAGGGATATGGGTCGCTTCCTCCGGGGAGAGAACGAGGTCTGTCCGACGATACCGACGGGCTATCTGAACGAGGGCGCGGAAGAGATGATGATCGCTTTCCGGCAGAAAGCCCTTGCCGACAGAAACCCGGAGCTTTTTGCCGAGTTTCCGGTCGACCGGCTGACGAAGGACCTGCGCAATGTCTGGCATCTGCCGGCCCAGCGCATATACCGCAACTGGCTGCTGTACATGGTCTCGCAGCGCGCCGGACGCTCAAAGCCGTTGGGTGCCCGAGAAGCGGCCCTGTCTGCCGCCGGAATTCCGGCGCATCGCCACGGACGCAAGTTGGTTGCCGCTCGATCCGCTCGTCTGGCGCGCTCGTCAAACCCGGCCAGCAAGAGGCGGCTCGGATACTACGAGTGAGAGTTCGGACCATGATCCGATGCCGTGAGATAGGAATAGCCGATCTCGATGCCATCGCCGATCTTCTGACACGCGGCTTTCCGATCCGTTCGCGCGACTATTGGATCGACGGGCTCCAGCGCCTGTCCGTGCGCGAGACGCCCGACAGCTTCCCGCGCTTCGGCTACATGCTCGAGCACGACCGGGCGCCCGTCGGTGCTCTGCTGTTGATCCACACCGCAAGGAACGATGGTGGAAGCACCTCCATCCGCTGCAATCTTTCCAGCTGGTATGTGGAACCCGCCTTTCGCAGCTACGCACCGATGCTGACCAAGGTCGCGCAGCGCCACAAGGACGTTACCTACGTCAATAGCAGTCCGGCGGAATGGACTTGGCAAACCATCGAAGCGCAGGGATTCCAGCGCTATTGCGGCGGCTTGTTCTTCTCCTTTCCGGCGTTGTCGTATCCGGTCAAGGCTATGCGCGTGGAGAGCTTCCGGCAGGACACGCAGGCGATCGACGGCTTGTCCGAGGCTGACGTTGCGCTGCTGGCGCGTCACGCAGCCTACGGCTGCCTCAGCCTGGTGTGCCGCGCCGCCGATGGCCGCGCCTTTCCGTTCGTCCTGCAGCAGATGCGCGCCGGCGGCATCAGGCTGCCGGCGATGCAAATGATCTATTGCCCCGATGTGGCCGATTATGTCGTATGCGCCGGCGCCATCGGCCGCTTCTTGCTGCGGCACGGCCGGATATCGATTGCGCTCGACGCCAATGGCCCCGTGCCTGGCCTCGTCGGCATCTACAGGGCGGTCGGCCGCAAATACTTCAAGGGCCCGCATTGCCCCCGGCTTGCCGATCTGTCGGATTCCGAGCTGGTGATCTACGGACCATAACTCAGTCGTTCCGGAACGGAGGTTCGTCATGGTTCCCGATACCAAGTCCGTCAGCCATTCGAGGACATGGACATTCTTCCGCGGCCAGTGGCACGAGGGCAACGTGCCGATCATGGGGCCGCGCACCCATGGGCTCTGGCTCGCCTCGACCATCTTCGATGGTGCGCGGGCTTTCGAGGGCGTCATGCCCGACCTCGATCGTCATTGCGCCCGCGTCAATCAATCTGCGGTCAATTTCGGGCTCAAACCGGTCGTCGATCTCGACACGTGGCTCGGATTGGTGCGCGAAGGCATCGCCCGTTTCCCGATCAATGCCGAACTCTACATCCGTCCGATGTACTGGCCGCAGAACGGCATCGGCGGCGGTGTGCTGTTCGATCCGGAAACGACGGACTGGTGCCTTTGCATCTACGAATCGCCGATCCCGGAGCCCGTCGGCAGCGCGATTACACTGTCGCCGTTCCGCAGACCGACCGCCGAATGCGCGCCGGCCGACGTCAAGGCCTCCTGTCTTTATCCGAACAGTTCCCGTGCGCTCAGGGAGGCGGTCTCGCGCGGCTTCCAGAATTGCCTGATGCTGGACATGCT
>NZ_JBFUES010000060.1:0-15218 GCF_056403875.1 Bradyrhizobium sp. P2_E8 | reverse complement strand
CGTCTCCACCGCCCGCCGCGCGCCATCCTTATAGAGACGGCCGAGCGCCGCGGTCACGGCCTCGCGCAGACGCGGCTCGGCACCCAGCGGCCCGAACACTTTCTCGACCCCGAGCAGTGCGGGGGCGAGCCGTTCGGCGACGGGGCCCGCCTCGCGCGCCAGCGCGGCGAACTCGGCGGCGAGCGGGTCGCGAACGTCGATGGCGCGGCCCTGCTCGTCGCGGGCGGTGACGTAGCGCATCCAGCCGGCGACCGCGAGCGCATGGGTCGCGATCGGCAGGTCCTTGAGCAGGCGATCCCGCATCGCGCCGAGCAGGCGCTGCGGCAGCTTTTGCGAGCCGTCCATCGCGATCTGCCAGGTGCGGTGATGCAGGGCCGGATTGGCAAAGCGCTTGAGCAGCGAGGCACGATAGGCGGCGAGATCAGTGCCAGCCGGCATCGTCAGCGTCACCGCGGCCTCTTCCATCACCTGCGCGGCGAGACGGGCGAAATGCGGATCCTGCATGGTGTCTGCGATGGTCTCGTAGCCGGCGAGATAGCCGAGATAGGCGAGCGCCGAATGGCTGGCGTTGAGCAGCCGCAGCTTCATCAGCTCGAACGGCTTGACGTCGGTGACGAGCTCGACGCCTGTGGCGGCAAGATCGGGCCGGCCCGCTGTGAAGCGGTCCTCGACCACCCATTGCGTGAAGGGCTCGGTCATCACAGGCCAGGCGTCGCGGAAGCCCAGCGCCGATGACACCGCATCGCGGTCGGCATCCGTCGTCTCCGGCACGATGCGGTCGACCATGGTCGAGGGAAAGGCCGCGGTATCCGCGATCCACTTGCCGAGATCCTTCGAGCGCAGCGCCGCGAACTGCGTCACGATCCGCTGCACGGTGTGGCCGTTGGCGGCGAGGTTGTCGCAGCACAGCACGGTGAAGGGCGCAAGCCCCTGCGCCCTGCGGCGCGCAAGTGCAGCCACGATGAAGCCGGGCGCCGAGCGCGGCGCATCAAAATTGTTCAGATCGTGCACGACGTCCGGGTGCCGCTCGTCGAGATCGCCGGTCTGCGGCGTGTGGCAATAGCCTTTCTCGGTGACGGTGAGCGAGACGATGCGAATGGCGGGATCGGCCATCCGCTCGATCAGCCGCGCCGGGTTCTCGCGTGCGACAACGCTGTCGAGCAGCGCGCCGATGACGCGGTGCTCGGTGCCTTCGGCGGCACGAACGGCAACGGTGTAGAGATGATCCTGCGGGGCGAGGGCGTCGCGCGTATCCGGGCTGCGCAGGCTCGCGCCGACGATGCCCCAGGATGCGGTCCCGCTGGCAAGGCAATCGTCGATGACGACGGCCTGATGCGCGCGATGAAAGGCCCCGAGGCCGAGATGCACGATGCCGGGCGTGACGCGCGAACGATCATAGGCCGGGCGGCGGATGCCAGGTGGCAGCCGGTCGAGATTGGCGCGGCCAAGGCGCGTCGAATTAAGGCGCATGGACGTCTCCCCTTTGCTTTGCCGCTGCTTGACATGGCGCCCGTCCTCGGTCAATGCTCCGGTCAATTGGTAAGACCAATTTTCCAAAAATTGGCGGGCCGCCGGGGGCGATGCTTCCCAGCGAGACCCTTTCGGGGAGGCCAGCGTGCCGCTGGAAGCTGTGGAGGCGAGACGGCTCTATCGCCAGGTCGCCGATCAATTGCGAAGCCTGATCGACAGCGGCGAGTACGCGGTCGGCAGCCGCTTGCCGACCGAGCGCGAGCTCGCCGAGCAGCTGAAAGTGTCGCGGCCGACGGTGCGCGAAGCCCTGATCGCGCTCGAGGTCGAAGGCCGCCTCCGTATCCGCGTCGGATCCGGCATCTATGTGATCGAGCCGGCGGCCGTTGCGGCGCCCGCAACCGCTTCCGTCATCGAGGGCCCGTTCGAGCTCTTGCGCGCCCGCGAATTCCTGGAAAGCGCGATCGCCGAGCAGGCCGCGCGCGTCGCCACCAAGGACGATCTCGCCCGCATCGACGCGTCCCTTCTCGCGATGGAGAATGTCGAGCATCCCGGCGAAGCCTCGATGGTCCACGACCGCGCGTTCCATGTCGCGATCGCCGGAAGTCTCGGCAATGCCGTTCTGGTGCGCGTGGTCGGCGAGCTGTTCGACCAGCGCCTCAATCCCTATTTCGCGCAGCTTGCGCATTATTTCGAGAACCCGGGCACGTGGCRCACCGCGCTCGACGAGCATCGTGCCGTGCGCGATGCGATCGCCGCGCACGATCCGGACGCCGCGCGCGAGGCGATGCGCAATCACCTGGCGCGCTCGCAGGCGCGCTTTGCGCAGAATTTCGGCGCCGTGGCCGCGTCAGGATCGTCCTCGGCACGATCTCCGGCAGCGCCGGCAAAACCAGAACGGGCGCCGAAGAAGCAGGCCGAAAGACAGGCCAAGAAGCAAGCCAAGAAACAAGCCAAGAAACAAGCCACGAGCGGCAGCGCGCGGCGGCGATGAGATTGGGCGGCCCGCATTCCTTGGAGGCGGGCGAACAAGAAGCAGACTTGAACGATGGAGGAAAAGTCAGTGTTGAAGAAGATGACGATGATGCTCGCGGTCTCGGCCGCGGCGATGTTTGCGACGACCCATGCCGGCATGGCGCAGACCAAGCTCAAATGGGCCCATGTCTACGAGACCTCAGAGCCGTTCCACACCGCTTCGGTCTGGGCCGCGCAGGAGATCGGCAAGCGCACCAACGGGCGTTATGCGGTCGACGTCTATCCGGCGTCCCAGCTCGGCAAGGAAGCCGACATCAACCAGGGCCTCTCGCTCGGCTCGGTCGACATCATCATCTCCGGCTCCAGCTTCGCGGCCAAGAGCTTCCCGCCGATCGGCGTGACCTACTATCCCTACACCTTCCGCGATGCCGATCATCTTCTGGCCTACACCAAGAGCGACATCTTCAAGGAACTCGCCAAGGGTTATGAGGACAAGAGCGGCCACCACATCGTCGCCGTGACCTATTACGGCGTGCGCCAGACCTCGTCGAACAAGCCGATCAAGAGCTGCGCCGACCTCAAGGGCCTGAAGATGCGCGTGCCCGACGTTCCTGCCTATCTCGCGATGCCGCGCGCCTGCGGCGCCAACACCGCGCCGATCGCGTTCGCCGAAGTCTATCTCGCGCTGCAGAACGGCACCGTCGAGGCACAGGAGAATCCGCTGACCACGATCGAGGCCAAGAAGTTCTACGAGGTGCAGAAGCACATCGTGCTGACCGGCCACATCGTCGACCACCTCAATACGGTGGTGGCGGGTGCGCTCTGGAAGAAGCTGAGCGACGAAGACAAGAAGATCTTCACCGACGTGGCGCAGGAGGCCGCCGCCAAGGCGACCGCGGAGATCAAGCAGAACGAGGCCAAGCTGGTCGCCTTCTTCAAGGAGAAGGGCTTGACCGTGACCGAGGTCGACAAGAACGAGTTCCGCGACACCGTGCTGAAGAACGTCGCGTTCGAGACGTTCGGCTATCGCAAGGCGGATTGGGAACGGATTCAGGCGGTCAAGTAATTCACGCCGTCATTCCGGGGCTCGCGAAGCGAGAACCGGAATCTCGAGGTTCCGGGCTCGACGCGGACGCGTCGCCCCGGAACGACGTTCAGGTCCCTAGGAGTAACCCCATGTCGACCGCCGAAATACACCGGCAGATCACCGCGGACGAGATCGCCCACACCTTCGAGGAGGAGGCGGCGCCGAAGGTCGATCTTGGCATCTACGCTTTCGAGGACTGGGTGGCGCTGGCGATCTTCTGGGTGATGGCGCTCGCCGTCTTCCTGCAGTTTTTCACCCGCTACGTCCTCAACGACAGCTATGCCTGGACCGAGGAGATCGCGACCTACTGCCTGATCGGCGTGGTCTTCATCGGCGCCTCGATGTGCGTAAGGCTGTCGCGGCACATCCAGGTCGATCTGATCTATCGCTATCTGCCGCATCTCGTGGCGCGCGCGCTGTCGACGGTCATCGACCTGATCCGGATCGCGTTCTTCGGCTACGCCATCAAGCTGGTCTGGGTCTACATCCAGATCATCGGCGACGAGTCCATGACCACGATCAATCTTCCCAAGGACTACGTCTACTACGCCGTGCTGGCCGGCTTCGTGCTGATGTTCGTGCGCTCGGTGCAGGTGGCGCTGCAACATTTGCGACAGGGCTATTCGATCCTCGAACGTCCCGGCGCCTACGACGGTTTTGAAGGGTAACGTCATGCTGCTGTTGCTTGGTGGTTTTCTCCTCCTGATGCTGCTCGGTGTGCCCGTGGCGATTGCCATGGCCGCGTCGTCGCTGCTCTACATCCTGGTCAGCGGCGTGACGCCCGACGTCACGCTGGCACAGCGCATGATCGCCGGCGTCGAGAGCTTTCCGCTCCTTGCGGTGCCGTTCTTCATCCTGGCCGGCAACCTCATGAACATCGCCGGCGTGACCGGCCGCATCTACAAGTTCGCGGTCGCGCTGGTCGGCTGGATGCGCGGCGGCCTCGGTCACGTCAACATCATCGGCTCGGTGATCTTCTCCGGCATGTCCGGCACCGCGATCGCGGACGCCGCCGGTCTCGGCACCATCGAGATCAAGGCGATGAAGGATCACGGCTACTCCACCGAGTTCTCGGTCGGCGTCACCGCGGCGTCCGCAACGCTCGGCCCGATCATCCCGCCGTCCCTGCCCTTCGTGATCTACGGCATGATGGCGAACGTCTCGATCGGCGCGCTGTTCCTCGGGGGCGTCATTCCCGGCATCGTCATGACGCTGCTGATGATGGCCACCGTCACCTACTTCGCGCACAAGAACAAATGGGGCAGCGATACGCCGTTCTCCTGGCCGCAGCTCGGTTCGGCCGGGCTCGAGATCGCCATCGTGCTCGCTTTCCCGCTCGCGATCTGGCTGATGGTGGTTGCCGGCATGTCGACCAACATGGCGGTGGTCATCGGGCTCGGCGCGCTGCTCGCGATCGACTGGTACTTCGACTTCTCCGCGGTGATGGCGCTGATGGCGCCGGTGATCCTGATCGGCGGCATGACGCTTGGCTGGTTCACGCCGACCGAGGCCGCGGTCGCCGCCGTGATCTGGTCGCTGTTCCTCGGGCTCGTGCGCTACCGCACCATGACGCTGAAGACGGTGGCGAAGGCGACTTTCGACACCATCGAGACCACGGCCTCGGTGCTGTTCATCGTGACAGCTGCGTCGATCTTCGCCTGGCTGCTGACGGTGTCGCAGGCAGCCCAGATGCTCTCGGACTGGATGCTCAGCATCACCCACAACAAATGGGTGTTCCTGGCGCTCGCCAACGTCCTCATCCTGTTCGTCGGCTGCTTCATCGACACCACGGCGGCGATCACCATTCTGGTGCCGATCCTGTTGCCGATCGTGCTCAAGCTCGGCATCGATCCGATCCATTTCGGCCTGATCATGACGCTGAACCTGATGATCGGCCTGCTGCATCCGCCGCTCGGCATGGTGCTGTTCGTGCTCGCCCGCGTGGCCAAGCTCTCGGTCGAGCGTACGACGGTGGCGATCCTGCCCTGGCTGGTGCCGCTGATGCTCGCGCTGATCGCGATCACCTACATCCCCGAACTGACCCTCTGGCTGCCTAAATACATGGGACTCTCCAAATGACCTCCACTGCTCTCGCCGCAACCCTGTTCGGCCCCGAAGATCTGCGCATGATCGAGCATCCGCTCGACAAGCTCGCATCAGGCATGGTGCGCATCCGCTTCGGCGCCGGCGGCATCTGCGGCTCGGACATGCATTACTTCCGCCACGCGCGGACCGGCGACTTCGTGGTGAAGTCGCCGCTGGTGCTTGGCCACGAGATCTCGGGCGAGGTCGTGGAGATCTCCGGTTCCGCCGCGAACCTCAAGGTCGGCGACCGCGTCGCCGTCAATCCGTCGCGCTGGTGCGGCCATTGCGTCGCCTGCCGCGAGGGCCGGCCGAACCTCTGCGAAAACATCTATTTCATGGGCTCGGCCTCGAAGACGCCGCACATGCAGGGTGGTTTCGCCAACTACTTCGACGCGATCCCCGCGCAATGCGTCAAGATTCCCGACCACGTCTCCTATCAGGCGGCAGCACTCGCCGAGCCGCTCGCGGTCTGCCTGCACGCGGTCGCGCGTGCCGGCAATATCGAGGGCAAGCGCGGCATCATCTTCGGCGCCGGCCCGATCGGGCTTCTGACCATGCTCGCTGCGCACCGTGCCGGCATGGCCGACGTCACGGTGGCCGATATCGCGCCGGCCCCGCTCGCCTTCGCGACCCGGCTCGGCGCTTCGCATGTCGAGAACGTCTCGGCCGGCGAGGAGGGTCTGAAGGCGCAGGCGGCGTCGCGCCCCTATGACGTCGCGTTCGAGGTCTCGGGCACGGCCGCGGGCCTTGCCAGCGCGATCGGCATCGTCAGGCGTGGCGGCGTTGTGGTGCAGATCGGCAATCTGCCGGGTGGCCAGATCCCGACGCCGTCGAACGCCGTGATGGCGAAGGAGATCGACCTGCGTGGCTCGTTCCGCTTCGGCTTCGAGTTCATGACGGCGGTGGAACTGATCGGCGCCGGCAGCGTCGACGTACTGTCGCTCGTCACCGCCGAGCGGCCGCTCTCGACCGCGCCCGATGCGCTGCGGCTGGCGCTCGACCGCTCGCAGAGCGTCAAGGTCGTGCTGACCGCGAACTGATCGGAGAGACTCACCATGCTAGAGGGATGGCGCTGGTACGGGCCGGATGATCCGGTCTCGCTCGACGATGTCAGGCAGGCCGGGGCGAGCGATATCGTCTCGGCGCTGCATCAGGTGCCGATCGGGGAGGCCTGGACACGCAAGGCGGTCGAGGAGCGCAAGAACTTCATCGAGAACGGTCAGCCCGGTCGCTCGCCGCTGACCTGGTCGGTGGTGGAATCGATTCCGATCCCCGACGATGTCAAGCGGCTCGGGGGCAAGGCGACGAAGTCGATCGAAGCGTGGATCGCGAGCCTGGAGGCGGTGGCCGCTTCCGGCATCAAGATCATCTGCTACAATTTCATGCCGGTGGTCGACTGGTGCCGTACCGATCTGGAATGGGAGCTGCCGAACGGCGCCCGCGCCATGCGCTTCGACCAGGACCGCTTTGCCGCGTTCGAGCTGCACATCCTGAAGCGGCCGGCCGCCGCGCAGGAATATTCACCGGAGCAGCAGGCGCGCGCCAAAACGCTGTTCGACCAGATGAGCCAGGCCGATATCGACTATCTCGTCATGGTCATCGCCAGCGCGCTGCCCGGCTCGACCACCGAGCCGATGACCATCCCGCAATTCCGCGACCGGCTGGAAACCTACCGCGATATCACGCCAAAGATCCTGCGGCAGCATCTCGCCGAATTCCTTGCGCGCGTGACGCCGGTGGCCGAGCAGCTCGGGGTGTCGCTGACGCTGCATCCGGACGATCCGCCACGCCCGCTGTTCGGCCTGCCGCGCATTGCCTCCAGCGCCGACGACTACCAGGCGCTGTTCGATGCCGTGCCGTCGAAGGCGAACGGCATCTGCCTGTGCACGGGCTCGCTCGGCGTGCGGCCTGAGAACAACCTGCCTGATATGGCCGAGCGCTTCGGCCCACGCATTGCATTTGCGCATCTGCGCGCGACCAAGCGCGAGGCCGACGGCCTGTCGTTCTACGAATCCGACCATCTAGATGGCGATGTCGACATGGTCGCGGTGCTGAAGGCGCTGCTGAAGGA
Source organism: Bradyrhizobium sp. P2_E8 (assembly GCF_056403875.1). NCBI lineage: Bacteria > Pseudomonadati > Pseudomonadota > Alphaproteobacteria > Hyphomicrobiales > Nitrobacteraceae > Bradyrhizobium > Bradyrhizobium sp. P2_E8. The sequence goes on along the minus strand of NZ_JBFUES010000060.1, from coordinate 7,533 downwards.
GAACGCGCGGCGCGCACCCGACAAGAGAATCGTCTTCCGTCCCGATCACGGCCACCGCATGCTCGACGATCTCGCCGCCACCAAGCGCACCAATCCCGGCTATACCGCGATCGGCCGCCTGCGCGGCCTCGCCGAGCTCCGCGGCGCGATCAGGGCAATCGAGCATCGTTAGAGGTGTGGCGGGCGGTTTCCTCGTGGCCATCCTTCGAGACGCCCGCTTCGCGGGCTCCTCAGGATGAGGTCTTGTTTCGCGGCGAAATGTTAGACCCTCATGGTGAGGAGCGCCGCCTTACGGCGCGTCTCGAACCATGCAGGCCGAGCACTAGCAATGCGGTCCGAGCGTTAAGCGGTGTGGGCATCCCCTTAATAACACGCGTCCATCGCGCCCAGCTTCGGATAGAGCTTGTCGATCGCGGCGATCTCGCTTTTCATCTGCGCGATGATCCAGTCGCGGATTTCAGTGGCGATGGGGCGCATCGGCCGGTTGCGCGGCGGCAGGAATTCGCAGATGCGGCGCGTGGTGGTGAGCGTGTCGGAGGCCGGCACCAGCGCGCCGGTCAAGAGCCAGTGCGAGGCGACCGTCAGCCAGCCCAGCGCGATGCCCTGGCCGAGCAGCGCAGCCTGCATCACGACGGCATAGTCGGTGAAGCTCAGCGCCTTGGCCGCGCCGCGGCGCCCGGTGAGAAGCGATGCGTAATCCGCGGCCCAGTCGCCGGGCGTCTCGGCGAGGCGGATGATGGTGTTGCCCTCGGCGGGATCGGTCGCGCCGAGATAGGCGGGGCTGCACATCGGCAGCATCACTTCCTTCATCACCAGCGTGCCGCCGGATGACGGCTCGTCGCGGTCGCGGAAGCGCATCCCGAGATCGACATTCTCCACCGGCCCGCGCAGCGCGCCGGAGATCAGCTGGAAGCGCAGATCGACCTCAGGAAACTGCCGCTGCAGCTTGTCGATGCGCGGCATCAGCCAATGCGTGGTGAAGGCGGAGGAGACCGACAGCGTCACCGTCTCGGTGCCCTTGCGGCGCCGCTCGATCTCGACGAGGCCGCTCTCGATACTGCGAAAGCCTTCGAGCACGCGGCGATACAAAAGCTCGCCCTCCTCGGTGAGCACCGCGCGGCCAGCCGTGCGATCGAACAGGCGGACGCCGAGATGCTCCTCGAACTGTCCGAGCATGCGGCTCACTGCCGGTTGCGTGACGTTCAGTTCGGCGGCAGCAGCCGTGAAGCTGCCATTGCGCGCCGCTGCGTCGAAGACGAACAGGGCGTTACTGGAAGGCAGCATCCGGCGCAGCTCGGGCATAACGCCATGTTATGGGCGCGGTGAGAATTTGGCAATTGCTGAGTTTTGCCAAGTCTGGTGTCATTGGCATGACAGCCCAAAGACAGGGGCTACGAGCGAGGGATTGGTTGCAGTGCACTCTGCGATCATGAGTGCTCCAAATCCCTGTCTATAAAGCAGGCTTATGGCGTGCAGTGAGGCACGCCAGCCGAGGACATGGCGAGGTCGATCGTTGGACAAACGAGCGGAAAGCGTCGAGATCAGGTCCGCGAGCAAGGCTTACGGCGCGGTTCGCGCCCTCGACGACGTGTCCCTCAATGTCGGCGCCGGTGAGTTCGTCTCGCTGCTCGGCCCCTCCGGTTCCGGAAAGACCACGCTGCTCGGCATTTTGGGCGGCTTCATCCTGCCATCGTCGGGCACCATCCTGTTCGGCGGCCGCGACGTCACTTACATGCCACCGCACAAGCGCGACATCGGCGTCGTGTTCCAGAACTACGCGCTGTTCCCGCACATGAGGGTCGGCGAGAACGTCGCCTTCCCCTTGCGCGCGCGCCACCTGCCGAAGGCGAGCTGGCCCGACAAGGTGCGCGCCGCGCTGGCGATGGTCGGCCTTGCCGGCTACGAGGAACGCGGCATCGCGCAGCTCTCCGGCGGCCAGCGCCAGCGCGTGGCGCTCGCACGCGCGATGATCTTCGAGCCGCGGCTGATCCTGATGGACGAGCCGCTCTCCGCGCTCGACAAGCAGCTCCGCGAATCCATGCAGATCGAGTTGCGTGCGCTGCACCGGCGCATCGGCGCCACCATCATCTACGTCACCCACGACCAGCGCGAGGCGCTGACCATGAGCGACCGCGTCGCCGTGATGAAGGACGGCCGGCTGATCCAGATCGACGAGCCGGCGCGCCTGCACGACCATCCCGCCGATTCCTTCGTCGCAAGCTTCATCGGCGAGGCGACGATGTTGCCGGTCCGCCGCGTCGATGCCTCCAGTGTCGCGCTCGGCAACGCCCTGTTGCGTAGTGCCCGCGCCATTCCCGACGGCGATGCCCTGATGCTGGCCGTGCACAGCGAGAAGCTGCTGATCGACGACGGCGCGCAGGATGCCGCCTGCAACCGACTCAGCGGCACCGTCACCGACATCGTCTACCAGGGCGAAAGCCTGCGCATTTTCCTGGCGCTCGAAGGCGGCATCGCGCTCAGCCTGCGCCAGCCGAGCTACCACCAGGCCTACAGCCGCATCCCGCCGCTCGGCGGCAGCCTCACCGTCACCCTCCACCCCGAGGACACCATCGTCGTGCCCAGGGTGGGGGACTGAACTTAAGCCCAGTCCAACCCGAGAGAAGAGACCAAAATGTCGTCCCAAGCCGCGTTCAGCAATTTCAAGGTCCTCACCTTCGACGTCGTCGGCACCTTGATCGATTTCGAGACCGGCGTGCTCTCCGCGGTGCGCAAGATCTCGGGCAAGTCGCCAGCCGAGCTCAGCGACGAGCAGATCTTCGAACCCTACAAGCGCGGCCGCGACAAGCACTATGAGCGCTCCAGCGAGGCGATGTTCCACGTCTACCGCCATCTCGCCAAGGAGCTCGGATTGCCTTCCGACGAAGCGTCCTGCGACGTCTTCCAGCTCTCGGTGCTGCGCTGGGGCCCGTTCGCGGATTCGGTCGAGGCCTTGAGGCGCCTGCGCACGAAATTCCGTCTGGTTGCGATGACCAATGCGGACCGCGTCGCGCTCTCGTGTTACGCGCACGCGCTCGGCAATCCCTTCGACGACACCGTCTGCGCCGACGACACCGGCGTTGCCAAGCCGAACCCGGAATTCTTCGCCTACAACAAGGGCCGCCAGTCGGCCTTCGGCTACAAGCAGTCCGACATCCTCCACGTCGCGCAGAGCCAGTACCACGACATCGGGATCGCGCGGAAGCTCGGCTACAAGGTGTGCTGGATCGAGCGCCGCCAGGGCATCGCCGGTTTCGGTGGCACGCCGGCGGTGGAGACGCTGACCAAGCCGGACTTCCATTTCCCGACGCTGAAGGCGCTCGCCGACGCCGCCATTGGGCCTGCGGCGTAACGCATGAGTGGCAGCATGACACGGAACTGGAGCGCGCTGCCATCGGCCAATTCGCTGTGGGAAGCCACGGCGGAACCGGCGCGCGAATTTCCGGTCCTGTCGGGCGAGCAGCAGGCGGACGTGGTGATCATCGGTGCGGGCTACACGGGCCTGTCCGCAGCGCACCACATCGCCAAAAGCGGGCTTGCCCCTGTCGTGCTCGAGGCCAACCGCCCCGGCTGGGGCGCGAGCGGGCGCAATGGCGGGGTGATCACGGCAAAGTTCCGCCTGTCGTTTCGCGAAATCGACGCCGTGCACGGCCGCGCCATGGCGCGGCGCATGTACGAGATCGCGCATGAATCCACCGACATCGTCGAGGAGCTGGTGTCCGAGTTCGGCATCACCAGCGCCGCGTTGACGCGCGCAGGCCAGGTCAAGGCCGCGCACAACGAGACGACCTTGAGGGCCGCGATCGACGAAGCCAATTGGATGACGCGCGAGATGGGCGATGTGGAGGTCCGCATCCTCGACAAGCGCGGGGTGCGCGAGGAGACCGGCTCGGACATCTTCGTCGGCGGCGTGCTCAATCCCGGCTCGGGCGGCATTCATCCGCTGAACTATCTGCGCGGCCTCGCCGACGGCGTGGCGCGCCGCGGTGTCTCCATTTTCCAGGAATCGCCGGTGCTCAAGCTGAGGCGAGAGCAGGGCGGCATCGTCGCGGAGACGCCGAATGGCGCCGTGCGCGCGAAGCAGGTCATCATCGCGACCAACAGCTATTCCGATCTCACCAGCGCCACCGCGCAGATGCAGCGCACGCTGATCCCGTTCCGCAGCGCCATGGTCGCAACGGAAAAACTGCCGCGCAATCTCGCCGGAAAGCTGATGCCGACCGGGCGCACCTATACCGAGACCAAGCGCATGATGCGCTGGTTCCGCATGGTCGACAACCGCGTCATTTTTGGCGGCCGCGGCGCGTTCGGCAAAGAGGACTCTGAAGCCGCGTTCGACGCCTTGCGCAAGGCGATGGTCGGCATCTTCCCTGATCTCACTGAGGTGCCGCTCGCCTACAAATGGTCGGGCCTCGTCGCCATGACGCTGGACTCGGTGCCGCATATCGGCCGGCTCGACGACCGCACGCTGTTCTCGATGGGCTACAACGGCGCCGGCGTTGCGATGTCGAGCCTGATGGGGCGCTATCTCGCCGCCTTCGTGCGCGGTGAGACGCCGGACGTCGGCCTGCTCGACGCGCGGCGGATGAAGGCAATTCCATTCTATCCGCTGCGCGAGCCCGCCGTGCGCATGGTCGCCGGCTGGTACCAGTTTCTCGATGCGATCGGTCAATGAGATCACTTTGGCGATGGAGGAGGCGAGGATGACGACGAAACAGAATTCTGCATTGGGCTACGCCCTGTTGGGCGCGATCGCGTTTGGCGGCACGGCGGCGAGCGCGGCCGAGCAGATCACCTTCGTCTCGCAAGGCGGCGCCTATCAGCAGGCGCAGACGGTGGCGATCCTCGATCCCTCCGCCAAGAAGCTCGGCATCACCATCAACCAGGACTCCATTCCCGATGCCTGGCCCGCGATCAAGACCCAGGTCGGCAGCGGCAAGCCGATCTGGGATGTCGTCGACACCCCGACGGGCTATTGCCTGCGCGGCGGCGAGCAGGGGCTGATCGAAAAGCTCGACTTCTCGAAGATCCCGAACGCCGCGGCGATGCCGGAGGCTTATCGCAGTCCCTATTCGGTGTCCTACGAGTTCTATTCCAGCGTGCTCGCCTACAGCCAGAAGACGTTCCCGAAGGACGCGCCGAACAGCTGGATCGATTTCTGGGACGTCAAGAAATTCCCCGGCCGCCGCGCGCTGCGCAATCACCCCATCGCCACGCTGGAAGCCGCGCTGATGGCCGACGGCGTCGCTCCCGACAAGCTCTATCCGCTCGACGTCGACCGCGCCTTCAAGAAGCTGGAGGAGATCAAGCCGCACATCACGGTGTGGTGGACGTCGGGCGCGCAGTCGGCGCAGCTTCTCAATGACGGCGAAGTCGACATGGAGATGGCCTGGAACGGCCGCGTCAGCGCGGTGGCCAAGGAGGGCGCCAAGGTGTCCTTTACCTACAACCAGGGCATCCTTCAGAGCACCTCGCTCTGCATCCTCAAGGGGGCGCCGAATCTCGAGACGGCGGTGAAATTCCTCAACGAGGCCGTCGATCCCGTGCACCAGGCCAATCTGCCGCTGCACATCGACTACGGCCCGGGCAATCCCAAGGCGTTCGAGACCAACGTGATCAAGGCCGAGCGCGCGGCGCAATTGCCGAGCGAGCCCGCCAACGCGGCCAAGCAGGCGCTGATGTCCTACGCCTGGTGGTCGTCGCCGGCCGGCGAGGCGGCCGAGAAGCGCTGGGCATCGTTCATGCAGAAGTAGGCGTAGAGCTAAGCGAAGCGAGGCAGCGTTGACGATAACAGTGCCAGATCCCTCCCAAAAGCATCAGCGCCGCGAGCACGGCCTGATGCTGGCATTGGTATCGCCGGCGCTGCTGGTGATCCTGGCTCTGATCGTGCTGCCGGTCGGCTGGCTGGCCTGGCAGTCGATCTACCATGACGGCTTCACGCTGGAGAACTATCGCCGCGTCTTCACCGAAGACATCTACTGGCGCAGCTTTGCGCTGACCTTCGAGATCAGCCTCGCGGTCACCGGAATCGCGCTGCTGCTCGGCTATCCCGTGGCGTACCTCGCCAACTCTGTGCCGAAAGGGTGGAGCATCCTCATCCTTTCGCTGGTCGTGCTGCCGTTCTGGACCAGCGTGCTGGTCCGCGCCTATGCGTGGCTGGCGCTGCTCCAGCGCACCGGCGTGATCAACCAGCTCTTGCGTTACCTCGATGTGATCTCCGAGCCGCTCGCGCTGGTGCACAACACCTTCGGCACGGTGGTGGCGACCGTGCACATCCTGCTGCCGTTCATGGTGCTGCCGCTCTATGCCACCATGCAGAAGATTCCCGGCGATCTGATGCAGGCCGGCGCCAGCCTGGGGGCCAGCCCGTCGCTGACCTTCGTCCGCGTCTTCCTGCCGCTGTCGCTGCCGGGCGTGCTCGCGGGCTGCACCATGGTGTTCGTGCTCTGCCTCGGCTTCTACATCACGCCGGAATTGCTTGGCGGCGGCCGCACCGTAATGGTGTCGATGCTGGTGAGCCGCAATGTCGAGCTCTACAACCAGTTCGGCGCGGCGAGCGCCGTCGCCGTGGTGCTGCTCGTCAGCGTGCTCCTGATCTTCCTCGTCGTCAGCCGCTTCATCTCGCTCGATCGCATATTGGGGCAGAAATGACGCGATTGTCCCCCGCACGGATGGCCCTCTACGTGATCAGCGCGCTGGTGCTGGTCTATCTGATCCTGCCGGTGCTGATCATCGCGCCGATCTCCTTCTCCAGCGCGCGCTTTTTGACCTTCCCGCCGCCGTCCTTCTCGCTGCGCTGGTATCAGCAATATTTCGCCAACCCGGCCTGGATGCAGGCGACGCGGGTAACGCTGACGGTCGCATTTTTCACCGTGGTCATCGCAACGCCGCTCGGGGTTGCCGCCGCCTATGCCATCAGCCAGTCGAAGCTGCGCATCATGCGCATCATCCACATGGCGCTGCTGCTGCCGCTGGTGGTGCCGATCATCATCACCGCCGTCGGCATATTCTTCGTCTATGCCAAGGTCGGCCTGGTCGCGACCTTGCCGGGCCTCGTGCTGGCGAACGTGATGCTGGGCCTGCCCTACGTCGTCATCTCTGTGCTCGCGGGGCTCCAAAGCTTCGATCCGGCGCAGGAGATGGTGGCGCGCAGCCTCGGCATGAACCGCCTGCGCAGCTTCTTCGCGGTGACGCTGCCGCAGATCAAGTCCAGCGTGGTCGCCGGCGGCATCTTCGCCTTCATCTCGGCGATGGACGAGACCATCGTCGCGCTGTTCATCTCCGGCGGCCAATACCAGCCGCTGACCAAGCGCATGTTCACMGCGCTCCGCGACGAGATCGACCCGACGATTGCCGCGATCTCGACGCTGATGACGGCGGCCTCCTTCATGCTGGTGCTGCTGGCGAGCACGCGGCAGAAGCGGAGTGGGTGAGGGGGCTGCTTCTCCGCTCTCGGTGTCATCACCCGCGAAGGCGGGTGATCCAGTATTCCAGAGACGTAGTGATCCTCGATAGGCTGCGGCGTACTGGATGCCC
>NZ_JBFUES010000059.1:0-15356 GCF_056403875.1 Bradyrhizobium sp. P2_E8 | reverse complement strand
CATCCGATCCGTCCTTCATCGCCTCGGTCTCGCGGTTCGGGCTTGCCACCGAGCCGCTGTCGAGATGGTCGCGGCCGATCACGWCCGGCGCCTTGAGTTCACCGCGCGCCACCATCTCGTTGAAGGCAAGGCCGAGCCGGTGACGATCGCCGAGGCCGACCCAGCAAATCCGCGCCGGCAAGCCCTGGAATTTGATGCGCTCCTTGGCCATGTCGAGCCAGTTGTGCAGATGCTTATCGTCAGGCATCAGCTCCTTGACCTTGGCGTCGGTCTTGAAGATGTCCTCGGGATCGCCCGACAGCGCGGCCCAGCGGAACGGCCCGACGCCGCGGCAGAACAGAGGGCGGATATAGGCGGGAACGAAACCCGGAAAATCGAAGGCGTTCTTCAGGCCCATGTCCTGCGCCATCTGGCGAATGTTGTTGCCATAGTCGAGCGTCGGGATTCCTTGCGCGTGGAAGTCCAGCATGGCCTGGACATGCTCGACCATCGAGGTCTTCGACGCGCGCTCGACTGCCTTCGGATCGGAGGCGCGTTTCACCTCCCATTCGGCGAGTGTCCAGCCTTTGGGGAGATAGCCGTTGATCGGATCATGGGCGCTGGTCTGGTCGGTGACGATGTCGGGCTTGACGCCGCGACGCACCAGCTCGGGAAAAATCTCCGCGGCATTGCCGAGCAGGCCGACCGAGACCGCCTTCTGCGTCTTGGCAGCATCGGCCATGATCGCGAGCGCTTCGTCGAGCGTTGCCGCCTGGCGATCGAGATAGCCGGTGCGCAGCCGCATCTCGATGCGGCTCGGCTGGCATTCAACCGCGAGCATCGAGGCCCCGGCCATGGTCGCGGCCAGCGGCTGCGCGCCGCCCATGCCGCCAAGGCCGGCGGTGAGGATCCATTTGCCGGCCAGGCTGCCGCCATAATGGCGACGGCCGACCTCGACGAAGGTCTCGTAAGTGCCCTGCACGATGCCCTGGCTGCCGATATAGATCCAGGAGCCGGCCGTCATCTGGCCGTACATCATCAGGCCCTTGCGGTCGAGCTCGTTGAAATGGTCGAGCGTCGCCCAATGCGGCACGATGTTGGAGTTCGCGATCAGCACGCGCGGAGCATCGGCGTGGGTGCGGAAGACGCCGACYGGCTTGCCGGACTGGATCAGCAACGTCTCGTCGTCTTCGAGCTTGCGCAACGCCGCCGTAATCCGGTCAAAGCTCTCCCAGTCGCGCGCGGCGCGGCCGATGCCGCCATAGACGACGAGTTCGCTCGGGCGCTCCGCGACATCAGGATCGAGATTGTTCATCAGCATGCGCAAGGGGGCTTCCGTCAGCCAGCTCTTCGCGCTGATGTCGCTGCCACGGGGCGCGCGGATGGTGCGGTCGTTGTCCAGTCGGCGGTTCATGCGGAACACCTCTTCAGGCAAGTCTCGGAAATGGATCAGATGAGAGCACGCCGATCGCAGCCGCCGGCAGCGCGTCGGCCTCGACGAGTGCGGCTGCCTTGGCGAGATCGCCGGCCATGTAGCGGTCGGCGCCGAGCGCGGGCACCTGTTCGCGAAGCGCGGCGATGACGGCGACGAGCGGCGCGCTGGTCGCATGCGGCGCGCGCAGCGTAATGCCTTGCGCGGCGACCAGGAGCTCGATGCCGAGGATGGCGGCGAGATTGTCCGCCATATCGGCGAGGCGCCGTGCCGCATGCGCGGCCATCGACACGTGGTCTTCCTGGTTGGCGCTGGTCGGCGTCGAATCGATCGAGCAGGCGAGCGCACGCTGCTTGTTTTCGGCATAGAGCGCAGCCGCCGTGACCTCCGCGATCATGAAGCCGGAATTGATGCCGGGATCGGGCGTGAGGAACGGCGGCAGACCGAAGTTCAGCGCGGGATCGACCAGCGTCGCGATGCGCCGCTCGCTGATCRCGCCGATTTCCGACAGCGCCAGCGCGAGTGTATCGGCCGCAAACGCCACGGGCTCGGCGTGGAAATTGCCGCCGGAGACGATCTCGCCGGTCTCGACCAGGACGAGCGGGTTGTCGGTGACGGCATTGGCCTCGACGATCAGGGTTCGCGCAGCCTGCGTGATCAGATCGAGCGCGGCACCTGCGACCTGCGGCTGGCAGCGCAGGCAATAGGGATCCTGCACACGTTCGTCGCCTTCGAGATGCGACAGGCGGATGTCGCTGCCGTCGAGCAGCGCAGTCAGCGTCGCGGCCGCGGCGATCTGCCCGGCATGGCCGCGCAGCGCCTGGATTTCAGGGCGGAACGGCGCCGTGGAGGCCATTGCCGCATCGACCGACAGCGCGCCAGTGACAAGCGCTRCACGGGCCAGATGAAACGCGCGCAGCACGCCCGAAATGGCATAGGCGGTCGAAAACTGCGTTCCGTTGATCAGCGCGAGCCCCTCCTTGGGGCCGAGCGTCAGCGGCGCAAGCCCRGCGGCAGCGAGTGCCTCGCCGCCCGACACAGTCTTGCCGTCGACAATCGCCTGCCCCTCGCCGATCATGACCGCCGTCATGTGCGCGAGCGGCGCGAGGTCACCGGAGGCACCGACCGAGCCCTGCTGCGGCACCAGCGGACAGACACCCCGCGCCAGCATTCCCTGCAACTGCTCGATCACCTCGCGGCGAACGCCCGAGGCGCCGCGCCCGAGCGAGATGATCTTCAGCGCCATCATCAGCCGCACGATCGGCTCCGGCGTCGCCGGACCGACACCACAGCAATGCGAGACGATGAGGTTGCGCTGGAGCAGCGCGGTCTGGGCGGGCGGGATGCGCTTCGAGGCGAGCTTTCCGAAGCCGGTATTGATGCCGTAGACGGGGGCGTCTGCTCGCGCCGCCTTGGCGACGATCGCCGCGGCCGCCTCGACACGCGGCCAGAACGACGGATCGAGCACGACGGGCTGTCCGGCAAGCACGCGCGCGAGCTCGTCCAGGCTGACCGTTCCCGGTTTGACGACGATCGCGGTGCCCTGGTCCGTCACTGTCCCCTCCATACCCGGCGGTGCAGCGGATTGAAGCCGATGCGATAGACGAGCTCGGCGGGACGCTCGATATCCCAGATCGCGAGATCGCACCATTTGCCGGCCTCTAACGTACCGGTCTCCTGGAGCAGGCCGAGCGCCCGCGCGCCTTCGCGGGTGACGCCGGCGAGGCATTCGGCCACCGTCATCCGGAACAACGTCGCCCCCATGTTCATCGCCAGCAGCAGCGAGGTCAGCGGCGAGCTGCCGGGATTGCAGTCGGTTGCGAGCGCCATGTGAACGCCGTGCTTGCGGAACGCCTCGACCGGCGGCTTTTGTGTCTCGCGAATGAAATAGAAGGCGCCGGGCAGCAGCACGGCCACCGTTCCGGCCTTCGCCATCGCGGCCGCACCTGCTTCATCGGTATGCTCGAGATGATCGGCCGACAGCGCGGAGAATTTTGCCGCGAGCGCAGCACCGCCGAGGTTCGACAATTGGTCGGCATGGAGCTTGACCGGCAGCCCAAGGCCCCTCGCCGTCTCGAACACCCTCACGGTCTGCTCGGCCGAGAACGCGATGCCCTCCATGAAAGCGTCGACGGCATCGGCAAGGCCGGCCTTTGCGACCGCGGGCAGCATCTCCTTGCAGACGAAATCGATGTAGCGATCCTTGTCACCATCGGCTTCCACCGGCAGCGCATGGGCACCGAGGAAGGACGTGCGGATCGCAACCGGCCGCTGGCGGCCGAGGCTGCGCGCAGCCGCGAGCTGCCGCATCTCGGTCTCGGCATCGAGGCCGTAGCCCGACTTGATCTCGACCGTGGTGGCGCCCTCGCCAATCAGCGCATCGAGCCGCGGCAGCGCGCTTGCGACGAGCTCGGCCTCGCTCGCCTTGCGCGTCGCGGCCACCGTCGAGACGATGCCGCCGCCGGCGCGCGCGATCTCCTCGTAGCTTGCACCCTTCAGACGCAGCTCGAACTCGTGTGCGCGGTTGCCGCCATAGACCAGATGGGTGTGGCAGTCGACGAGGCCCGGCGTGATCCAGCGCCCTGCGCAATCGGTCCGCTTGATGGCATCGGCGTCAGCCGGAAAGTCCGCCGCGGCACCCGCATAGACGATGTGGCCCCCGCGCGCGGCAATCACGCCGTGCTCGATCTCGCCGAGATCGGGGCGATCGGCCCGCATCGTGGCGAGGCGGGCATTGTGCCAGATCCGGTCGAAGCGCTCTGCCATGCAACTGTCCCTTCGCGGATGTCCCTGCGCCCTGGGATGCTTGACTTATATGTCTAGACATATAATCGTAAGCCGGTTCTGTCCAGCCGGCGTGTAATCATGACCCGACTGCATTTCGCCTCCGCGCTCCTGCCCTCGGGCTGGGCCAATGACGTGCAGGTGGTGATCGCCGCCGGCGCGATCGCGGCGGTGACACAGGGCGTGGCACCGGCCGTCGGTGACGAGCGCCACCAAATCGCGCTTCCGGGGCTGGCGAGCCTGCACAGCCACGCCTTCCAGCGCGGCATGGCGGGACTTGCGGAACAGCGCGGCGATTCGACCGACACGTTCTGGACCTGGCGCGAGACGATGTATCACTTTGCGCTGGCGATGACGCCGGACGATGTCGCGGCCGTCGCAACGCTGCTTTATGTCGAAATGCTGGAGCAGGGATTTACCCGCGTCGGCGAATTCCACTATCTGCATCACGATCGCGACGGCTCGCCCTACGCCGACCTCGCCGAAATGGCCACGCGCATTGCACAGGCCGCCGAAGCGTCGGGTATTGCGCTGACGCTGCTGCCGAGTTTTTATGCGCATGGCTCTTTTGGGGGCGCGGCACCACATGCCGGCCAACGCCGCTTCATCTGCTCGGTCGATCGGTTCGCGGCGCTGATGGCTGCGTCGCGTAGAGCGATCGCAGCATTGCCAGGAGCCAATATCGGCATCGCGCCGCACAGTTTGCGCGCGGTGGCGCCGGACGAGCTCGCGGCGATCATTCCGCTCGCCGACGGCGGCCCTGTGCACATTCACGCCGCAGAGCAGGTCAAGGAAGTCGAGGATTGCCTGGCATGGTCGAGCCGGCGCCCGGTGCAATGGCTGCTGGAGCACGCACCGGTCGATCAACGCTGGTGCCTCATCCACGCGACCCACACGACGAACGAGGAGGTCATCGCGCTCGCCAAGACAGGCGCCGTTGCCGGCCTCTGCCCCATCACCGAAGCGAGCCTCGGCGACGGCATTTTTCCAGCCCGCGAATTCCTCGATGCCGGCGGCCGGTTCGGCGTCGGCACCGATTCCAATGTGCTGGTCGGTGTCGCCGACGAGCTGCGCCAGCTCGAATACGGCCAGCGGCTGAAGCATCGCCAGCGCAACGTGCTATCCGGCGGCGCGGGCGCCTCGACCGGACGCACGCTGTTCGATCAAGCCCTCGCCGGCGGCTCGCAGGCACTTGCGCAGCCGCCCGCCGGTCTGACCCCGGGCGCGCGCGCCGACATCGTCACGCTCGACTCCGCGCATCCGTCGCTCGCAGGGCGTCAGGGCGATGCGGCCATCGACGGCTGGATCTTTGCGGCAGGCAGCGGCGCGATCGACTGCGTCTGGGCCGGCGGCGACAAGGTCGTCGAGGGCGGACGGCACCGGCTGCGTCAGGCCGCGCGCGAGCGCTTCAACGCATCGGTGCGGAGGCTCCTCGCATGAGCCTCGCCACAGACGGCGCCGACCAGCCGACGCTCTACAAGCGCATCCGCGCCGACATCGAGAAGCGCATTTTGACCGGCGAGTGGCCGCCGGGTCATCGCATTCCGTTCGAGCACGAACTGGTGGCACGCTACGGCTGCTCGCGCATGACCGTAAACAAGGCGCTGTCGGAACTCGCGCAGGCCGATCTGATCGAGCGGCGGCGGCGCGCCGGCTCCTTCGTGCGCCGGCCGCAGCATCAGTCGGCGGTGCTCAAGATTGCCGATATCCGCGCCGAGATCACCGCACTCGGCCGCGCTTACGGCTACGAGCTGATCCATCGCAAGCTGCGCATGGCGACCGCGGCCGACCGCGACCGTCTCGGCGTGAAGAAGGCCGGCAAGGTGGTCGCGATCGCCTGCCGCCACAGCGCCGACAACGTGCCGTTTGCCGTCGAGGACAGGCTGATCGATCTCTCGTCCGTGCCGAATGCTGCGACCGCGGACTTCTCGCGCGAACCGCCGGGCTCGTGGCTGCTTCACCATGTCCCATGGACAGAGGCCGAGCATACGATCAGCGCCATCGTTGCGGACGATCGCGCGGCGCAGGCGCTCGACATCGCCGTCGGCGCGCCCTGCCTCGTGATCGACCGCTACACGTGGCGCAGCACACGCACGATCACCGCGGTGCGGCTGCTCTATCCCGGTGACTCTCACCGCCTTGTCGCCCGATTCAAGGGAGGCTGAGAGACCAATGTCGGCACAAATCGTGCAACGCTTCGGGCAACGGTCTGCATGGACCGACACGAACAGATCAACAGGACGTCAATCCATCGATCGGCAAGAGGACGACAATCATGCGTAATTCGAAAGTATTCGTGACAATCATTGCCCTTGCGGCCTCCACTCCGGTGCTCGCCGACGACGTCAAGGTCGGCGTCGGCATCTCCGGATGGACCGGCTTCGCGCCGCTGACGCTGGCGAAGGAAKCCGGCATCTTCAAGAAGAACGGCCTCGACGTCACGATCAAGAAGATCCCGCAGAAGGACCGCCACCTTGCGATTGCCTCCGGCGACATCCAGTGCGCGGCGACCACGGTCGAGACCTGGATCTCCTGGAACGCCAACGGCGTCGCCACCAAGCAGATCTTCCAGCTCGACAAGAGCTATGGCGCCGACGGCATGGCCGTGCGCAACGACACCGCCGCGATCAAGGATCTGAAGGGCAAGACGGTTGCGGCCTCCGCGCCCGGCACCTCGCCGTATTTCGCGCTGGCCTGGATGCTCAAGAAGAACGGCCTCACCACGAAGGACGTGACCGTGGTGAATCTCGAGCCCGCCGCGGCGGCGCAGGCCTTCGTCTCCGGCCAGAACGACGCCGCGATGACCTACGAGCCGTATCTGTCGACCGTGCGCGCCGCACCCGACAAGGGCAAGATCATCGCCACCACGCTGGACTATCCGATCGTGATGGACACGTTTGGCTGCACGCCGAAATTCCTGAGCGAGAATCCGAAGGCCGCGCAGGCGCTCGCCAACAGCTATTTCGAGGCGCTCGACATGATCGCCAAGGACCAGGCCAAGGCCTATGAGATCATGGGCGCGGACGTGAAGCAGACCGGCGAGCAGTTCGGTAACTCGGCGAAGTACCTGCGCTGGCAGGACAAGGCCGCGAACCAGAAGTTCTTCGCCGGTGATTTCCTGACCTTCAACAAGGACGCGGCCGAGCTCCTGCTCGAGATCGGCATCATCAAGGCCGCGCCGAAGGTCGAGGACCTCTACGACGCCAGCTTCATCAAGTAACTTCTGCAAGCTGCCGGTTCCGCCAGGAGGCGGAGCCGGCGCCTGATCGACTATTCGGATAGACAGTTTGATGCGTCCCCTGGATCCCGTGACATCGAGGCAACGCGTGGCCTATGGCCTCGCGTTCTTCGTGCTGTTCGTTGCCCTCTGGTCGTGGGCGACCTTCGGCGGCCATGTGTCGAAGACCTTTCTCGCCAACCCGTTGACGATGGTGCAGGAAGGTTTCGACCTGCTGACGAAGCAAGGCTTCGTGTTCGACATCGGCATGACGATCTGGCGCGTCGTCGGCGGCTTCGCGCTCGCCGCGATCATTGCAGTGCCGTTCGGCGTGCTGATGGGCGCCTACAAGCCGGTCGAGGCCTTTCTCGAACCGTTCGTCTCCTTTGCGCGCTACCTGCCCGCCTCCGCCTTCATCCCGCTGCTGATCCTGTGGGCCGGCATCGGCGAGCTGCAAAAGCTGCTCGTCATCTTCATCGGCTCGGTGTTTCAGGTGATCCTGATGGTCGCGGTGACCGTCGGCGCGACGCGCCGCGACCTGGTCGAAGCGGCCTATACGCTCGGGGCCAGCGACCGCGGCATCATCCGCCGTGTGCTGCTGCCCTCCTCCGCGCCCGAGATCGCCGAGATCCTGCGGCTGGTGCTGGGCTGGGCCTGGACCTATGTCATCGTCGCCGAGCTGATCGGCTCGTCCTCCGGCATCGGCCACATGATCACCGACAGCCAGGCGCTGCTCAACACCGGCCAGATCATCTTCGGCATCATCGTGATCGGGCTGATCGGCCTCGTCTCCGACTTCCTGTTCAAGGCGTTCAACGCCTGGCTGTTTCCGTGGAAGCTCGCATGACGACGCTGAAGATCGAACAGGTCTCACGGACCTTCCCCGCGCGCCACGGCAATGCGCCAACGAGAGCGCTCGAGCCGACCGACCTCACCATCGGCAACAACGACTTCGTCACCATCCTCGGCCCCTCCGGCTGCGGCAAGTCCACGCTGCTTCGCATCGTCGCCGGCCTCGACCGGCCGACCGGCGGCAGCGTCACGCTCGACGGGCGCGAGGTGACCGGCCCGGGCGCGGATCGCGGCATGGTGTTCCAGTCCTACACGCTGTTTCCCTGGCTCACCGTGCGCGAGAACATCGCCTTCGGCCTGCGCGAGCGCGGCGTATCGCAGGACGAGCGGCACAAGATCGCCGACGCCTTCATCCGCCAGGTCGGATTGTCCGGCTTCGAGAACCACTGGCCGAAGCAGCTCTCCGGGGGCATGCAGCAGCGCACGGCAATCGCCCGCGCGCTGGCCAATGATCCGAAGATTCTGCTGCTCGACGAGCCCTTCGGCGCGCTCGACAACCAGACCCGCGCCTTGATGCAGGAAATGCTGCTCGGGATCTGGGAGCGCGATCAGAAGACCGTGCTGTTCGTGACGCACGACATCGAGGAGGCGATCTTCCTCGGCAGCCGCGTCGTCGTCATGAGCGCGCGCCCCGGCCGCATCAAGGCCGAGATTGCCATAGACCTGCCGCATCCGCGCTCCTACAAGATCAAGACCACGCCGGAATTCGTCCAGCTCAAGGAACGGCTGGTCGAGGAAATCCGTACCGAGGCGTTGAAGGTTGCCGAACATGCCTGACAATCGTCCCTCCTTCGACGGCGCGCGCGTTCTCGCTGATCTCAACGCGCTCCGTGCCATCGGTGCCTACAAGACCGGCGTGCACAAGCCGACCTTCTCCGAGCCGCACAAGCTTTCACTGGACTGGCTGGCGCAGAAGCTGCCCGATGCGGGTCTCTCCGCCGCCGTTGACGGCATCGGCAATGTGTTCGGGACGAGCACCAAGCCCGGCCCGAAGCTTCTGGCGGGCTCGCACCTCGAAAGCCAGAACTACGCCGGCTGGCTCGATGGTCCGCTCGGTGTCGTCTACGCGCTCGAGGCTGCGCGGGTGCTCAATGCCGATCCTTCCGTGAAGGGCGCGGTCGAAGTCGCCGCCTGGTGCGACGAGGAAGGACACTTCGGGCATTTCCTCGGCTCGCGCTCCTATGTCGGGCAAGTGACCGAGGCCGATATCGATGCTGCGCGCGACCGCACCAGCGGCCGCACCATGCGCGATGCGCTCGCCGACATGGGGCTCGCCGGACGCCCACGCATCGCCGCCGAACCGGGACGGCACGTCGGATATCTGGAGGCGCATATCGAGCAGGGTGATACGCTCGAAAGCGGGCGGCTCGCGGTCGGCGTCGTGACCTCGATCGTCGGCATCTGGCAGTACCAGATCAATTTCGTCGGCGAGCAGAACCACGCCGGCACCACCCGCATGGCTGCACGCAAGGATGCCGGCCTCGCGCTGGCCAAATTCTGCGTCGCGATCGACGAGCGCTTCCCGGCCGCGTGCGGTCCGCGCACGGTCTGGACCACGGGCCGCATCACACTCGACCCGGGCGCGCCGAGCATCATTCCGGGTGGCGCCGAAATGCTGTTCCAGATCCGCGACGACAACCCGGCGGTCATCGCACGGCTGGAGGGATTGCTGAAGGCCATGGCGGACGAGGTCAACGCGAGCGGTCGCTGTACCGTGAGCGTGGAGAAACTGCGGACCGGTGCACCCGCCATGATGAACTCCGGTTTTCAGGACGCGATCGAAGCTGCGAGCAAGGCCGTCGCCGGCGGACGGTCGATCCGTATGCCCAGCGGCGCCGGCCACGACGCGCAGTTGCTCGCGACCATCATGCCCGCGGGGATGCTGTTCGTGCCGTCAATCGGCGGCATCAGCCATCACTGGACCGAGAACACCGCGGACGCCGACATCGTCACGGGCGCGCAGGTGTTCGTCGACGCCTGCCGGCGAATCCTCGGGGGTTAGGCGTCTGATGCCGGCATCATGACCGCAAGTGAACCCTATACCGAGGCTACGACGGGCTATTGGCAGGATCTGACGCCGGAGATCCCTGCACGTTTCCCGGCGACGCCCCCCTATCGCTTCGGGTATCCCGCCACCCTGCCCTGCGGCCGCGTCCTCGTCTTGCCGCTGCGCGAGTTGCCCGATGGCGATCGCGCCGTCGCCTCACTCATTGCCAATCAAGCTTCAAACCTCGTTGTGGCGGCGCTGGCGGACCATATGGCGACGCAGGCGCGCACATTCGATGCCGAAATCGTTGTCGGGCTCCCGACCCTTGGTCTTGCCTTCGCATCGGAGGTCGCCGAACGGCTCGGACAGCCGCGCTATGTCCCGCTCGGCTATTCGCGCAAATTCTGGTACGACGACGCGCTGTCCGAGCCCGTGAGTTCAATCACCAGCCCCGACGCCGGCAAAAAGCTGCGGCTCGATCCGAACCTGCTGCCCCTGATCGAGGGCCGCCGCGTGGTGCTGATCGACGATGCGATCTCGACCGGCGCGACTGCGCTCGCGGCGGTGCGCCTGTTGCAGAAGGTCGGCGTCGAAATTGCCGGCATGGTCGTCGCGATGAAGCAGACCAATCGCTGGCAGGCCTCGACCACGGCACTTCCGGTTCGCGCAGTCTTCGGGTGCCCGCTCTTCCAACGTGGCGAGGGCGGCTGGATACCGCTGGCGGAGACGCAACCCGACATTCCCTGATTGGTCAGGCGATTGCGAGCATCGGCACGCGGGCCATCGCGAGGCATGTGTCTTGAGCAGGATCGGGCAAAACCTGACCGCTTTGGGAAAGATCGCGGGTCCGCATCGCGGCTAGAATCCGGCTCGCAGATGCGAGAGATCCACCATGGCCGAAAGCCCGAACGATGCCGCAACGCCCGCTTCCATCGTCGACGCCCTGAAGGCCGTCGCCGGCAACCCGCCAAAGGTGCGCGCCAGTTTCGCCAAGGGCTGGTGCGTTCGCGGTACCTACACCCCGTCGGACCGGGCGGGAGAAGTCACGCGATCGCAGAGCTTCACAGGACCATCGCGGGTGCTGGCGCGCTTCTCGGTCGGCGGCGGCAATCCCAGCGTAGCCGACACCAACAATCTGGTGCTGCGCGGCTTCAGCTTCAAGCTTGGCGATGGCGATCACCGCTCGGATMTTCTCGCGGAAAGCGCGCCTGTGCACTTTGCTCGAACGCTCGACCAGATGCTGGCCTTCCTCGAGGCGCGCATCCCGGGACCTGATGGCAAGCCGGACATGGCGAAGGTCAAGGCTTTCTCGGCGGCCAATCCCGAAACGCTCAACCAGGCGAACTACGTCGCCGCGCGTCCGCTGCCCGGAAGCTTTGCCGGCACGACCTATTGGGGCGTGCATTCCTTTCCGGCGACCAATGCGGGGAATGAGACGCGCTTCATCAAGTTCAAGGTCGTCCCGGCCCGCGGCGAGATCACGCTGACCGAGGACGAAGCCAGGACGAAGCCGGCCGACTTCCTGCACGACGATCTCGGCACGCGGATCGCTGCGGGCAATGTCCGCTTCAACGTGATGGCGCTGCTCGACCGCCCCGGCGACCCCACCATGGACGTGACCATGCGCTGGCCGGACGAGGATCATCGCGAAGAGGTGCGCCTGGGCACGATCGTGATCACGGGCCTCGAGCCGGACCAGGCCTGCGACGCCTCCATCTTCAATCCGGCCAATCTCGCCGATGGCATCGGTCATCCGCCGGACGAGATCTTTGCGGCGCGGCGGGCCGCCTACGCGATCTCACTCGCGAAACGCCGCTGAGGACGGAAGGCGTCCGGCTTCACGTCTCGCCGTTCGACGCGCCGAGCGACTCGCGGCGCCACGCTGCCGGGCTGATGCCGACGATCGAGGAGAACACGCGCGTGAAGTGACTCTGGTTGGCAAACCCGGCCGAGATCGCGATCTCCGACAGCGGCAGGTCGCGGACGCTCATCAACTGCTTGGCGGCCTTCACGCGTTGCTGAAGCAGCCATTGGTGCGGCGGCACACCGACCGAGATTCGAAACGCGCGGGAGAAATGGCTGACCGAAAGGTCGAGCTCGGCCGCGATCCTCTGCAACGAGAGCTTGCCGCCGAGGTCCGACTCGAGCCTCTCGCAGGCGCGTTTCGCCTGCCATGGCGCGAGACCGCCGCGCGCGAGCCCGGACGTGCGCTGGAGCCCGCCATAGGTCTGGGCGACATGGGCGGTCAGCCCGAGCATCATGTGATCGATGAAGAGCTGATTGGCCTCGTCCGGCCGGCGCAGGCCCTCCCGCAGCGAGGCGCCGATGTGGCGGACGATTCGGTCGTCATGGCCAACACCGATCTGGCAGTCGAGCTCGTCAACCCGCGGCGCGTTGCACTGTTCGGCGACGCTGTCGAGCGCCGAACGTGGAATGTAGAAGAACAGGGAGTGGAACGGCTTGTCGATCACGTAGCGCGGATCGCGCTTGAGGTCGTACAAATAGGTCGTCCCCGCATGGACGTCCGCGGTCATGATGCATTTGCCGCGCTCCCAGAGCTCGCAATCCGGGTAGTCGTGGAGCTTCAGGCTGACGAGAAAGGCGTCTTCGGCGGCGAGCGATCCGGACAGGCCAGGCTCGGGGTGGTCATTCCGGGTTTCGGTGATCGCAAGCTCGGCGCTGCGCAGCGAGCGGGTGACCAGCGAGGGCGGCGCATCCTTCAAGCGCAGGAACTGCCCGAGCCTCTGTCCGTAGGCGCCTGCCTGTGTCATCGGGTCATTCCTTCTGTGGAAGAGCGCAGGCCACAGCGCCCCGCAATTACCGGAATGCATTATCCGACATCCGCCAATGGCTGTCCACACGCGCGCGAGACAAACAGCAGTCGCTTCGGCACGTTCACCATCAGCGAAACACGACGATTTCGCGGCAACTTCAACCTGGTTGCATATTTCGCCCATCCGGAAAGCCGATCACGCATTTTCACAAATGCACGACAAAATGCCGCGACGTCCCGTGCAGGTATCGCAGCGCTAGAACGAGGTGCCGCCGCCGAACCTGAACTCCTGGACGTTGTCGTATTTGCCCTTCGTCAGCGGCACGGCATAGTCGAAGCGCAGCGGCCCGAACGGCGAGACCCAGATCAGGCCGACGCCGACCGACGAGCGCACCACGTTGCCGTCGTCATGATCGTGTCGCATGCGGCAATGCTCCGCCGAAGCAAGGCCGCGATCGCTCGCGAGCGGAGACGACGCCCGCGTGCGCACATCTGCCGCATGCGACATGCGAGCGCCTCGAGTTTTCCAAACGCATCTTGAACCATTCCAATCTCGCTCACCGCACGTTCAAGCAATTCTATTCTGCGCGTGTGGAATTCCGATCGCTTCACCAATAGAAGTCCGCATCGTTCGACGCGCGCCAGCATGCAGCTGCGCGCGTTCGCGCGATGTCAGTTCGGCGAAATTGGGGATCATCATCGGTGGGCGTTGCTTTGTGGGAGAGGAAACATCGTTGGTTTGGCACCGCAGCTGCGATCAACATGACGATGCTTGGTTCGGTCGCATTCGTATCGGTTGAACTCTCGCCTTCCCAGGCGCAGGCCCAGAGCAGCAATTTGCCACCGGTCACCGTCGAAGCGCCGGACGCACCGAAGACGCGCAGCACCGCCGCGTCCAATCGGCGCCCACGATCTTCGCCTGCGGCCTCGACGAGCCGGCGCGCCAACGTGGCGGCCGATCCGAACCGGACTCCGCAGGAGGCCGGAGGCGCGAATGGTGCGACGACCGGCTATGTCGCGACCAGCAGCGCTGCCGGCACCAAGACCAACACGCCGCTGATCGAGACGCCGCAGTCTCTCTCGGTCGTGACCAGGAAGGAGCTCGAGGATCGCAACGTCCAGACGCTCAAGGACGCCGTCAACTACACGCCCGGCGTCACGACCTCGGCATTCGGATACGATCCGCGCTTCGACAGCTTCTACATTCGCGGCTTTGACGTGACCTATACGGGCATCTATAGGGATGGCCTGCGTCAGGGCGGCGGCAATTTCGCCATTCCCAAGATCGAGCCCTATGGGCTCGAGAGCGTGTCGATTCTCCGGGGGCCGGCCTCCGGCCTTTACGGCCTCGGCTCTCCGGGCGGCATCGTCGATGTCACGACGAAGCGGCCGCCGATGACAGCGTTCGGCGAAGTCCAGTTGCAGACCGGCAATTACGATCGCTACCAGGGCAGCTTCGACGTCRGCGGACCGGTCCCCGGCAGCGACCAATTGTACTACCGGCTGACGGGCTTGCTGCGCGACGCCAAGACCTGGTTTCCCGGCAATGACGACGACCGCGCCTACATTGCACCTGCCCTGACCTGGAAGCCGAACCTCGATACGTCGTTCACGATCCTCGGCGAATATCAGACCAGCCGCACCGCTGCGAGCATCGGAAACGCTCGTACAGCCGATGGCAAGCTGACCAACATCTACTCGAACGACCCGGCGTTCAGCGCCATGGACCAGCAACAGTTCCGCATCGGTTATGCGTTCGAGCACAACGTCAACGACACATGGACCGTACGGCAGAATTTCCGGTTCTATCAGGTCAACACGGACGCGAAATACGTCCAGATTGACAAGATCGACGACGCGACCCACACCGCGACGCGTTCGGCCTGGCGAATCCAGGACAATTTCAGGACCGCGACTCTCGACAATCAGGCCGAAGCCAAGTTCACGCTCGGCTCGGTCAAGAATACCGTCCTGTTCGGCACCGACTACAGTCATTCCTACTACGACGACAGGATCGGATGGGGAGCGGCGCCAGATCTCAACCTTCTGACCATGAACTACGGCGCGCAGGCGATCGCCTCGCCGGCATTCTCGATCTTCACCAAACAGTCGATCGACGAGATGGGGGTCTATGTGCAGGAGCAGGCCAGGCTCGGAGGATTCATTCTGACGCTCAATGGCCGCCAGAGCTGGGTCTCGCAGAGCACGACGACGACTCTCGACGGAACTCCGGTCACCCAGAAGCCTTCGGCCTTCACCGGTCGCGCCGGCCTGAGCTATCTGTTCGACAGCGGCGTTGCGCCTATGTCAGCTACGCCACGTCGTTCAGCCC
>NZ_JBFUES010000058.1:0-15388 GCF_056403875.1 Bradyrhizobium sp. P2_E8 | reverse complement strand
GAACAGCAACTGCGCCAGCGCGGTGGAGCGCGCGACGTTCATCAGCGCATCGTCGCGCAGCCGCGCGCCGATCAGCGGCACGATGGATTGGATCAGCGCCAGCCCGAGCGCCAGCACCAGCGCGTAATGCCCGGATTCCGCGATCACCGCACCGCTCCTTGCGGGTTGCCCTGCGCTGTCGTGGCCGCAGGCTTGGCGCCATCAGAAGCCTTGCCGCCGTAATCGTCCTTCCAGTGCCCCTGCTTCTTGAGGGCATCTGCGACGTCCTTGGGCATGTAGGTCTCGTCGTGCTTGGCGAGCACGGTGTCGGCCTTGAACACGCCGTTAGCATCGAGCGCGCCTTCGGCGACAACGCCCTGCCCTTCGCGGAACAGGTCGGGCAGGATGCCCTTATAGGCGACCGGCAGCTTGGCGTTGCCGTCGGCGACCTCGAAGCTCACCGCGAGATTGTCGCCACGCTGGAGCGAGCCCGGCTGCACCAGGCCGCCGAGACGAAACCTCTTGCCGGCCTGAACGTGCTTCTCGGCGACCATGGTCGGGGTTGAGAAAAACACGATGGAGTCGCGAAGTGCGTTGAGCACCAGCGCGGCGGCGAGCGCGAGCACGGCGAGCGAGCCGCCGATGATGGTCATGCGTCGCTGCTTGCGGGTCATGGCGTATCCGTTCTCCGCTCGGCTCGTCCTGACATCGTCATCCGTCGAGCCCGAGAGTTTTGAGGCCTTCGTTGAGCTGGCGGAGCCGTTCGCCATCCTTGGCGACCGCTTGACGGGCATCGCTCGATGCGCCGACCGCCTTGTCGCGATCGCCCATCACGAGATAAGCGCGCACCAGGCGCAACCAGCCCTCGACATCGTCGCCGTTCTGCTTCAAGCGCGTCGCCAGACGTTCGACCATGCCGCGGACCATCGCGCCGCGATCGCCCTCGCTCATGTCCTTGGAGGCTGCAATGGTCTCGTCCGACAGTGCCGGCATCGTGCCGCCGCCGACCCGCGCCAGCGAGGACTGCACCAGGGGCCGCCACGGCGCATCCGCCGGGGCCTTGGCCAGCAGCGCGCGCCAGATGGTGGCGGCCTCGTCCTTGCGGCCGTCCTGCTCGGCGGCGAGACCGAGGAAGTAGTTCGCCTTGGGATCGTCCGCGTCCAGGGCATGCGCGCGCTCGAACTCGGTCTTGGCCTCGGCGGTCACCACGCCGCCCGCAGCGGCCGAGATTGCTTCGCCGAGATCGGATCTGCGCTCCGGGCTCTCACCATTGTAGGTGAGCGAGTTGCGATAGGCCCGCACTGCATCGTCGAAGCGGCCGAGCCGCTGCAGCACCGGCGCGAGCACGTTCCAGCCGCGTCCGTCGGCCGGATTCTTTTCCAGATGTTGCTCGACCTGCACGACGAGGTTCTCCAGCGATCGCGCCATGCCGGAGCCGGACCCGCGCTCCCGCTGCGCCAGCGGAAAGTCCTGAAGCCGGGGTGAGCCGAGCGGCATGTAGACGCCGATCGCAACGAGCGGCAGACCGACAAGCGCCAATACGGCTGCCGTGCGGCGCCATTTGAGGCTCGATGTCGGCTCCGACACGGTCTCGCTGCTGGCGGCAGCGAGCAGCCTGCGGCTGATCTCGACACGCGCAGCCTCGGCTTCAGGCGCAGCGATCAGTCCCGAGGCAAGGTCACGCTCGATCTCGGTCAACTGGTCCTTGTAGACGACGACCTCGCTGCCCTGATTTTGCGCGCGCGCGCTGCGGCCGAGCGGCCAGAGCACGGCGAAAATCGCCGCGACCGTCATCAGCGCGAACACGAACCATAACGTCATCAGGCAAGCTTCCGGCAGCGCGCTACCCGCGCCCATAGGTGGCTTTACACCACGGCCGGACGATGCGGCAATTGACAATTATCAATCTGGCGCGACCGGCCACAGCCCCGAAACGGCGGAAATCCAACGGCTTAGCCGATCTCGAAGTCCGCGCTCCGAGCGGCGTCCTCGCCGTGACCGTTGAAGGCCTTCAGGAAGTATGTTCCCGGCTCGATGGCGTCAGGCAATCTGATGCGCAATGCTCCGACCGGAACCGGAGACGCAACCCTCGTGACCGTTTCAGACAGTTGCCGACCGCTTGCCTTCTCGACCAGCACCACCTTCGCGCCGACCATCAGCCTTTGATATTTGGCAACAATGACGCGGTTGTCGATCTCGATGGAGCTGATAACAGGTTTCATGCGCCCACAAATAGAAATTCCCCGGACTTGCACCGGGACCGTAGGGCTCGTCACCGGTAGCGTCAACTACAAATTGTGGCCACAAAATATGCGCTTGGATCAACTTGCGCGCGACGATTTGCGCTCGCCCGTGAGTGCGTTCTCCGCGGCGCGGCTCATCAGCGAGGCGTAGTCATCGCCGAACAGCACCTGGCAGAAGCGAATCGCGGCCTGCACCTGCTGCTGCCGATAGGCGCGGACCTTGTGATCGGCGGCGCGCAGCGACTGCACCAGTTGCTCGGTCGAGCGCTCGACATATTGCTGCAGGTCGGAATAGGTGCGCAGTGTCACCTCGTTGATCGCGAGCTCGCTGGCGTAGTTGCGGCAGGTCGCGACGAAATCGATCAGCGCCGCGGTTTCCTCCACCTCGGTGCTGTCGATCCGCGCGCCCGGCGGAATGTCCTTCTCGGGGCGCTGGCGCAGGATGCGGCGAACGCGGCCGGGAACGCTGTCGATCTCGGATTGCAGGGCATTGGAGATATCGGCCCGGATCGAGGTCAGCTGCTTGCCCCAGGCGGAATCGTTGCGCAGATCGAGCTCGGTGCGCAGGCCGCGCACGCCGTCGTGCAGCGCCTTGAGATTGTCGGCGACGTTGTCGAAATGGCCGCGCTTGATGTCCAGGCGCAGGATCGCGGCCACGCAGGACAGATCGTGCAGCGCGATCGTGACGGCGACGCCATAGGGTGTTGCCGCCACGCGGATCTCGTCGTCTGATGCGGCAATCTTGATGGCGAGGCGGATGATCTGCCACGGCGCGGTCATGCGTTGCACGACGATCGACAGCGCGAAGGGCAGCATCTGCGGCGTCTGGAGGACGGGGATGTTGAGCGCTGACGACACCGAGGCGATCTGGGAGTCGCCGAAGGCGCGCAGGAAGCGCGGCAGCTTCTCGTTCAGGGTGGCGATGGCGTCCCGGACCTGGAGCACCGCCCCGACCGAATAGAGGTCCTCGATCACGTTGGGCGGGCCGACGCGGGCCAGCGCACGCGACTTGTCGCCGCCGCCCGGTCCGGTCAGCTGGACGATGGCGTCCGCCGCCACCGTCTGGAGCTTCTGGGCGAGCGCTTCGACCTGCCCCGCGCTGTCGGCAGCCGGCATGCGCGCCAGCGTCGCCTCGAATTCGTTCACCTTGTCCGGAGCGCCGTCACGGCCGAGCCATTGCCAGATCGGATGCAGCGAGGAGCGGCGGATCTGTCCGACCCGGATCGGAGCGCCCGCCTCGACGAGGAACGGTTCCAGCACCTGGAACAGGAGGCGCGACAGGTCGTCCGTGCGCGGTGGCGGGGTTTCGTCGGCTTCCGTCTTGCGGACGATCTTGCGCAGCTGCTCGAGCACGAGGGTCGCCACAGCCGTGTCCTGGCCACGCTCGAGCGCGCGCTCGAACTCCCGCATCAGCAGCGCCTGCGACTGCGGCGGGAGCTGCGCGAGATATTCCCTCAGCCGCTCGATCGATGTCTGGCTCATGCGCCCGGGTAATGCACGGTAAAGTGGCGGACATGGGATGCGTCCGGGGCGCGATCATAGGAGACTGCGCCTTAAGAAGCCGTTGAGGACGTTGGCCCGAATCCTCCCATTTGCCTGCAGATCGGCGGTTCCGGAGCCAAAAAATCCTGTTGGAACAAAGGATTATATTCCGGGGAGGACCAACTCGGCCCGCAAGCCGCCAATCGGCGCGCCGCCGAGGGAGAGGTTGCCGCCATAGAGCGCGGCAAGGTCGACCACGATGGAGAGCCCGAGCCCCGAGCCGGGCTTGGACTCGTCGAGCCGCTGGCCACGCCGGGAGACCTGGGTGCGCTCCGCCTCCGACAGGCCGCGGCCATCGTCATCGACGATGATCCGCAGGCGCGGGCCCGCGCCTGCCTGGTGCGGCGCTTCCACCAGCACCTCGATGAAGACCCGGGAGGCGGCCCATTTGCAGGCATTGTCGACGAGATTGCCGACCATCTCCTCAAGATCCTGCCGCTCGCCCCGGAATTTTGCCGACGGATCGGCCTTGGCCTCGACCATGATGCCGCGGTCACGGTGGATCTTCTCCATCGTCCGCCGCAGCGCCTCGATGGCGGGCGCCACCTCGGTCACGGTCGCGACGACCGAGACGCGCGCGGCGATGCGCGCCCGCTCCAGGTGATGGGCGACCTGGTCGCGCATCACGTCCGCCTGCTCCATCACCTTGGCCGCGAACGGATCGGCGGCGTGTACGCCGGCCTCGTTGACGATGACCGAAAGCGGCGTCTTGATCGCATGGGCGAGATTGCCGACATGGGTGCGCGCGCGCTCGACGATCTCGCGATTGGCGTCGATCAGCGCGTTGGTCTCGCGCGCCAGCGGCGCGATCTCGACCGGGAATTCGCCCTCGAGCCGCTCCGCCCGCCCGGAGCGGATGTCGGCGATCGATTCCGAGATGCGCTTGAGCGGCGCGAGGCCGAAGCGCACCTGGAACACCGTGGTCAGGAGCAGCACGATGCCGAGCGCGGTGAAGGTGCCGCCGAGATAGTAGTCGAAGCTGCGCGTCTCGTCGAAAATCTCGGTGTCGTCGCCGGCGACGCTGACCAGATATTTGCCGTCGGCGCCGAGATCRACCGGCCGTTCCACCATCCGCAGGTTCTGCCCCTCGGGACCGTCGACATAGCCGAGCCGGATGCCGGCGGCGGTGAGCTCGGCGCCCTGCTCCTCCAGCTTCGGCAGCTTCTTGTCCCAGAGCGAGCGCGAGGAACGCACCTCCGGCTTTTCGGTGTCGGTGCGCGTGATCTGCCAATACCAGCCGGACAGCGGCAGCTCGAACAGGGGCTCGCCGAGCGACTGGAACTGACGGTCCGGCGGCTCGTCCGGGGTCGCGACCTCCGCGATCAGCGTGCGGAGATAGAGATTGAGCCGGCGGTCGAAGGCGCGCTCGGTCGCGTTCTTGTAGACCGACGACAGCACCACGCCGGTGATGGCCAGGATCACCACGAGCCATGCCGTCGCCGACAGGAACAGGCGGGTCGCAAGCGAGCTAGCGGCCATCGGAACGATCCCGGGAGGCGCAGGATGGAAGGGCGGCGGACGTCATGACCGGACCAAGGCCCCTGTTCGGCCTCCCGTCAAGTCCGAGAAGGCCTCAAGCGCCCGGAGCGGGCGGCGGGGTCAGGAGATAGCCGAGGCCACGGACGGTCTGGATGATGTCGACGTCGAGCTTCTTGCGGATGCGGCCGACGAAGACCTCGATGGTGTTGGAGTCGCGGTCGAAGTCCTGGTCGTAGAGATGCTCGACCAGCTCGGTGCGGGACACGACGCGCCCGGAATGGTGCATCAGGTAGGCCAGAAGCCGATATTCGTGCGAGGTCATCTTGACGGGATTGCCGGAGACGCTGACCCGCCCGGTCCTGGTGTCGAGCGTGACCGGACCGCAGCTGAGTTCGCTCTGGGCATGGCCGGTGGAGCGGCGCAGCAGCGCACGGATGCGCGCCAGCACCTCCTCCAGATGGAACGGCTTTGCGACGTAGTCGTCGGCGCCGGCATCGAAGCCCTGGACCTTGTCGCTCCAACGGTCGCGCGCGGTCAGGATCAGGACCGGCATGGTGCGGCCGTTGCGGCGCCAGGCCTCCAGCACCGAGATGCCGTCCTTCTTCGGCAGGCCGATGTCGAGCACGACGGCATCGTACGGCTCGTTGTCGCCGAGATAGTGCCCCTCCTCCCCGTCGAAGGCGCGGTCGACGACATAGCCGGCGTCCGTCAGCGCCTTGGTGAGCTGGCGATTGAGATCGGGGTCGTCCTCAACAACGAGCAGGCGCACGCTTCTCTCCAAAGATAGGCCGCATGAATGACAGCCCCAGATGAACAATTCCGGCGTGAACTGAATATGAACGCGGGGAACCGGCCGCGTTACTTTTTGGTCATATACGCCCTGTCACGCGCCGACGCGACTGCGCCCGCCAGGCAGCCAGACGAGCCGGCGGCATGGCGGGCGCAATGTGCCGCGTTACGCGGCGAGTCGGAAGGCCCGGGACCTTCGGATCCGGCCGTCAGGTCCGGAAGAACACGAACCAGATGACGGCGAGGATCAGGATCGCAAGCCCGGTCGAGATGGCGAGCAGCGCGGCCACCGACGGCCCGGGCTCGCCCTGGCGCGCCTCGGTTGCAGTTTCGACGATCTGATGCTGGTCTCGCGTGGTTGCCATGATGCCCTCAATCTCTGCCCCTGCGTCTCGCCTCCGATGACCGCAACCTCCTCACGGCCCTGTGTCCCGAGCCAACGCCCGATCCGATGCGATGTTCCGGCTTTTGCCCTGGGCCCAGGCAGCAACCGCATGCGGGGCGGCCGGTTAACGCAGTTGCAAGATTCCGCGCCGAGCCGTGTATGATTCGGAGTTCCCCGATGGTATCTTCATAAGTCGGTCCCCGTTGCGTTTGGAGTAGCCCATGGCCCCCCGCGCCAATTGGAAGGGTTTTTTGCGTTTGTCGCTCGTGACCTGCCCGGTCGCGCTCTATCCGGCCACTTCGGATACCGAGAAGGTCTCCTTCAACCAGATCAACCGCAAGACGGGCCACCGGATCAAGTACCTCAAGGTCGACGCCGAGACCGGTGACGAGGTGACCTCCGAGGACATCGTCAAGGGCTACAAGGTCGACACCGACACCTATATCGAGGTCACCAAGGACGAGCTCGACGAGATCGCGCTCGACTCGACGCACACGATCGAGATCGACGAGTTCGTGCCGAAGGCCGACATCGACAACCGCTACCTGATCCGCCCCTATTATCTCGTGCCGGACGGCAAGGTCGGCCACGACGCCTTTGCGGTGATCCGCGAGACCATTCGCAGCATGGACAAGGTCGCGATCGGCCGCGTGGTGCTGACCAACCGCGAGCACATCATCGCGCTGGAGCCGCTCGAGAGCGGCCTGATGGGCACGCTGCTGCGCTACCCCTACGAGGTCCGCAGCGAGAAGGAATATTTCGACGACATCCAGGACGTGAAGCTGACGAAGGACATGCTCGACCTTGCAAAGCACATCGTCGAGAAGAAGTCCGGCGCGTTCGAGCCCGAGCTGTTCGAGGACCATTACGAGGCCGCGCTGATCGATCTCATCAACAAGAAGCGCGCGGGCGCCCCGATCGCGGCCAAGGCGGCGCCGAAGACGGGCGGCAACGTCATCAACCTGATGGACGCGCTGAAGAAGAGCCTCGCGAGCGAGAAGGACGCAGCTCCGGTCGCCAAGGAGACCGTCAAGGAGGCCGTCAAGGGCAAGAAGCCGAAGAAGCGCGCCGAAGGCCAGCGCGAGATGCTGCTGCCGATATCAGGCAAGGGCGGCAAGGAGGCTGCGGCGAAGCCGGCCCCCAAGGAAGCTGCGAAGAAGGCCGACAAGCCGGTGCGCGCGCCGGCGCGGGCGAAGAAGGCCGGCTAGCTGCACGCACCTTACGATCGCGCCGTGATGTCTCCCCTCGCCGGTCGGCTGGCCTGACATGCCCTGGTCGACGGCGTTCGACGATCCGATCTCGTTGCGCGACGGGCGCAAGCTGCGGACGCTGCAACAGGCGGCCGATCACATCATGCAGCTGCCCGAGGACGCGCAGCATGCGAGCCACTGGCAGACCGCGATCGAGACCCTGATCCATGCGGCCGAGACGGGCGGCGGCTGGATGATGTTCGCCCRCATCGCGATGTTGCGGGCGCTGAACGCGGACATCGGTCGCAAGTGAGCCCTCCCTGGCGCGGCGTCGCCTTGCAGCCTTTGCCTTAATGAGACATAGCCTCAACAATCCGTTAAGCGGCGCCATCGCTTTCAGCGCCCGCCAGCGAGGCAGCAAGTAATCCTACGGTAGACAAAATTAACCGTCGATTCCCGTTGCGCGCCACAAGGTCGCGCCGTCGATCGAACCAGGGTTTGCACGCCGTGCAGCAGCAGGACGCCAGAAAGAACTACATCGGCCTCGTGAACGACACGAGCGAGGACAAGCGCCGCGCAGACAGCGCGGCGCGGTCACAGCCGCGCGTCATGCGCAATCTGGTCGGGCGCCTCGCAGCGGTGCTGAGACGCCCCGGCAAGGCCGCACCTGGGCGCGCGATCGAGTCCTGAAAGCGACGACGCCGTCAAATCCACCCGAATTGGGTGACGAAACCTTAAGTCAATAAATGCCAGCATAGAAGGCCTGAGGTCGCGGTCCGCCCCGCCTGCAATTTGACGCGCCCTGCAAAAGTTAGTGAATCAATTTACCAATCCGAAAACGGCGCCAGCCTACGTTGGACGGATGAACGGGAGTTGACGATGGCATTGCTCAGGTCCTTTCTTGCCGATGAAAGTGCAGCTACCGCTATCGAGTATTGCCTGATTGCCGCCGGCATCGCGCTCGCGATCGTCACGGTCGTGAACAACACGGGCAGCGCGCTCCTGAACAACAAGTTCAAATCGATCGAAACGGCCACGAAGTAGGCGGCATATTCCGGCCCGAGGTAACCTCCCGACATCGGCGAGACCGCGACGGCGCGCAGGCCTGCCGGTGTGGCAGACCATGATCTGGGTCAACAGCACCTGGACCGCGATGGCTCAGCATGGAGGCCGAGCTTCCTCCCTGCCGGCCCGCACTCCCAACTGAAGATCCGCCGCGTTCGCCTCGATACCGGCCGCGAGACCATCGCGGAATTTCCCTTTCATTAGCGCTGTGCATACGGCAACGGCGCCCGGCTTCCGCGTGACGTTTGATCTTTACGATGTTCGCGCTATGCACGTTGCGTCGTGCAATTGCACCCTTGCAGAGCGCAAGCTCGAACTCCAGCGGCCGATCACATGGCATCTTCCGACAGGCCGACCTTGACGATCCGGGCTCGTCTTGGCTCGGACCGATCGGTGACGATTACCGTTCTTGCAATGCTGGCGGCCGTCTCGTTTCTTCCGGTGCTGCTGACCCCTATTCCCGCGATGGTCGATTATCCCAATCACCTCGCCCGCATGTATATTTTGAGCCAGAGCGGCACTCCCAGCGCCAATCCGCATTACGAGGTGGCCTGGGCATTCTATCCCAACCTTGGAATGGACCTGGTGGTCCCGCAGATGGCGCGGCTGATGAGCGTCGAGAACGCCACACGGCTGTTTCTGCTCCTGAGCCAATTGTTGATCGTAGGGGGCGCGCTTCTGCTCGAATGGGCCCGCAAGGGGCGTGTCCATCTCGCCGGCTTTGCGGCGCTCGCCTTCCTCTACTGCCTGCCGTTCAGCTGGGGCTTCGTGAATTTCGAGTTCGGACTGGGCCTCGCCCTCTGGGGCATCGCGGTCTATCTGATGCTGGCAGACGGCCCATGGCCACTGCGCTTCGTCATCAACACGGTCTTCGTCGCTGCGCTGTATGCGGCGCATTTCTTCTCCCTCGGCATCTACGGCGCGACGCTGGGCCTTTACGAGCTCTGGCGCATCCGCCACCACGGAATATCGTACCGGGTCGCGGCCGCGCGGCTTGGCGCGCTGGCCATACCGGCGCTCGTCCTGTTCGGGATCATGCATATGACTGCAGGCTCGATCGGAAGCGAAGGTACGAGCTGGTTCCTCGGATTCAAGCCGATCTGGCCGCTGCGCATCATGAACGGCTACAATTTGACGCTATCGGCAATGACCGGGCTGGCGCTGATGATCTCGTTGCTCTTCGCCGCAAGACGCGGCGTGCTCAAGCTCGAGCCGGCCGGAATCTGCCTCGCGATCGGCTTTGCGCTCTTGTACCTCGTCATTCCCTCGAAGCTGTTCGGAACCTCGTTTGTCGACCTCCGCGTGATTCCCGCCGCGGCTCTGATCCTGCCGGCCTTCTGCACGCTGTCGCTGCCCAACCGTGCCTGGAGAATGGCTGCGCTCGCTGCGATCAGTGGCATCATCCTGATCAATCTCGCCGTCGTCCTCGCGGTGTGGCTGCCTTACCGCGCCGACTATGCGGCTATCGTCGCGTCGTTCCAAAAGATCGATCGCGGCTCACGCGTCCTCGTCGGCAGCACGGGCGATCCCGGAGACCCGCCCTTCGCCGACCTCACGTCCTATCCAATGTTCTATGCGCCGACGCTGGCCGTGCACTATGCCAACGCCTTCGTGCCCAATTTATTCACGGAAGAGGGCAAGCAGCCGGTGCGGCCACGCGGGGCCGTGCGCCGTCTTGCCATTCCCTACGGAGGGCCGGTGCCGTCGAGCCTGCTGACGGCGATTGCGACAAGCCAGCCGCGGGCGGATGTTCCGCCGTTCGTCCGCACCTGGCACCAGGATTTCGACTACCTCTATGTGCTTGGACCGCCCGGGCCCAACCCGCTGCCGGATCTGCTGGACGAGCTGGACACCTCGGAGCGATTTGTTCTCTACAAGATCCGCCGCGGGTCCTAGACCGAAGCCACAGCTGCACAGCGTGGTTAATCGGGCATCACCATCCCCGCTCCATCCCGGCCCGGCCGCCCCCCGGGCCGACTGCATCGCCCGGGAGCCCTAGATCCTTAACAGTTGCGGCAAGGCGACCTTAACCACCGACGATTTAGACTTGCACCCCTGCAACCGAGTTGGACACCCTCGCATGGCGGCCAGTTTCAAGTCGATCCGCTACAGCCTCGTCATCCCCGTGTTCAACGAGGAAGCCGTGCTGCCGATCCTGCTGCGCCGGCTCGACCTGGTCTTGTCCCGGCTCGACGGGCCCGCGGAAGCGATCTTCGTCGACGACGGCAGCAGCGATTCCAGCTCGATCGTGYTGCGGGCGCTCGCCACGCGCGACCCGCGCTTTCGCTACATCGGCTTGTCGCGCAATTTCGGCCATCAGGTCGCCATCACCGCCGGCATGGACGCCGCGCAAGGTGAAGCGATCATCGTCATGGATGCCGATTTGCAGGATCCTCCCGAAGTGATCGAGCAATTGATCGCAAAATGGCAGGAAGGCAACGACATCGTCCACGCCCGCCGCCTGTCGCGCGACGGCGAAAGCCGATTCAAGCGCGCGACCGCGCATCTCTTCTACCGGCTTCTCGGCAGGATGTCCTCTGTCGGCATCCCCGCCGATGTCGGCGATTTCCGCCTGATCGACCGCAAGGTGCTCGACGCCCTGCGGCAGATGCCGGAGCAGGACCGCTACGTCCGCGGCATGATCGCCTGGCTCGGCTTCCGGCAGACCGAGGTCACCTTCCACCGCCTCGAGCGCGCAGCGGGCGAAACCAAATACCCGCTGTTCAAGATGGTGCGGCTCGCGATGAACGCTGCGCTCGGTTTTTCGGATCTGCCCTTGCGGCTGGCAGTCTGGTGCGGATTGACGGTCTCGGGACTCGCACTCCTCTACGGCGGCTGGGTGATCCTGTTGTGGCTCAGCAAGGACAGCCATCTCGTGACCGGCTGGTCCTCGACGATCGTCGTCGTGTCCCTGCTGTGCGGGATCAACATGCTGATGACCGGCATCGTGGGGCTTTATGTCGGCCGCATCCATGCCGAGGTGAAACGCCGTCCGCTCTACGTGGTGCAGACGCGCGCCGGCTTCGATCGCAGCGAGGCCGCGGCCGCGGCACCCGCGATCCACGCTGTCAACGAGTGACCCGGCGCATGACCGAACTCTTCGACGGTTATCACGACAACTACCGTGACGTGGTCCAGTCATCGATCGACTTTTCGGGCTTGCCGCATCATTTCTTCATGCGCGCCAAGGCCGATCTCCTGCGCGATCTGATCGCGCAGCGGCTGGACGCAGAGCGGCCCGAAATGCTGGACGTCGGCTGCGGCGTCGGCAGCCTTCATCCCCTGCTGCACGGCATGGTCGGCCGCTTGAGCGGTATCGACGTGTCTTCGGCCAGCCTGGCGCAGGCTCGCGCCGACAACCGCGGGGTCGACTACCGTGAGTTCGACGGCCGCACCTTTCCTTTTGACGACGCCAGCTTCGATCTGGTCACGGCCGTCTGCGTGATGCACCATATCGTGCCGGCCGAATGGGCGCAGTTCATCGCCGAGATGCGGCGCGTGACGCGCCCCGGCGGGCTCGTCTGCGTGATCGAGCACAATCCGTACAACCCGCTGACGCGCCTCGCCGTGGCGCGCTGTGAGTTCGACCGGGACGCCGTCCTGCTCAGCGCCGGTACGACCCGGAAGTTGATGGCTGCGGACGGATTACGCGAGGTCGGCTCGCGCCATTTCCTGTTGCTCCCCTGGGACACCAAACCGGCGCGGCGTCTGGAAGGTGCCTTGCGCGGGGTGTCGCTCGGGGGCCAATACGCGGCCTTCGGGACCGCCTGACTTACCTCTGCGGCGCATCTCGCCGCTTGTGCACGACCGCCACATCGTCGCTGTAGACGCGCTGCCACTGGGGCAGCCGGTCGAGCATCGCGACCGCCGGTGTCCGCGGTGCGAGCAGCGTCGCGCCGATCTTGTACTCATCGAGCAATTTGAGAAAATCTCCGAGGTCGACCAGCGCTACGGCGCGGTTGTAGCGGTCGATGAACCGTCCCCCGTACAGTTCGCCGCGACCATCGATAAAGGTCGGAATGCCGGCGAAGATCAAATAGCCGCCGAAGGAATAATCGTTGAGTACGGGCCCCGCCTCGGCGAGGTCGGCTTGAGCAATGGCAGCCTGAGGGGTGATGATCGGAGCCGGCCGGATGTCACGCGCCAGGGCCGCCCCGCTCACCGCGATCAACCCGGCGAACGCGGCCAGAGTCAGGCCGCGCGACGAGCCGGCCGCATCGTCCCCGGTCGGTCCGCCGAACATCCGACCCAGCGGAGCCGCCAGGTAAAGCGGCGCCAGCATGGCCAGCAGATCCGCATTGCGTATTTGCGCCAGCGCGAAATGGAGCAGGCCGATCACCACCAGGGCCCGCACGAGCGGCAGCGTCACACCTCGCGACAGCGCAAAGATGCCGGCCAGCAGCAGCAACTCGAAGCCACCGATGCGGCYG
The DNA here is from genome assembly GCF_056403875.1 of Bradyrhizobium sp. P2_E8. NCBI lineage: Bacteria > Pseudomonadati > Pseudomonadota > Alphaproteobacteria > Hyphomicrobiales > Nitrobacteraceae > Bradyrhizobium > Bradyrhizobium sp. P2_E8. The sequence continues at coordinate 2,286 of NZ_JBFUES010000058.1, read as the reverse complement.
AAATCCTGCGGCCGCCATTCCGAGATCCAGGCGAGCGCGGGGCCGAGGCCGAGTGTCGTCAGCGGCATCAGCAGCGGTTCYGGCCCGTAGGGCGTCAGGCAGGACGCTGCGAGTGCAAGCGCCGTGAATGGCAACCATCGCAACAGCACGTGCGACCATCCGCTTCGCCCCTCACGCAGCAGCGCCTCGAGCACCGCCGGGCCGATCAACCCAAGCGCCAGCACCACGCTGCCGTGCAGATTGGCCCACAGGACCAGCAGCGGGAGGGCCCAGTAGGGCGGCGGTCCCCCACGATCCATGCAGCGCACCAGAGCGGCCGCCCAAATCACCATCACCGGCAGCACGAGCACGTGTGKCCGTGCCAGCATATGCGGCGCCAACAGGATGACGGCCGCGATCACCATGAGCAGCGTCAGGGCTGGCGAAAGCTCGCGCAGCAGGAAGAACGTCAACAGGCCGAAGGCGAACGCAATCGCCGCCGCGGCGACGACGAGGACACCCGGCCAGCCGGCAAGCGCGTAGACTCCGGCGTAGACGATCTCCGAAAGCCATTCGAAAGTGATCCAGGGCGCGCCGTGCATCGAAAAGGAAAAAGGGTCGCTCGCCGGCAGGGCGCCATGCGCCATGATCCAGCGGCCGACCTCGATATGAGAATAGCTGTCGGGATCGTTGAGCAGCCGCTGTCCAAGGATCAGCACCACGGCATAGACGCCAAGGCCCACCAGCCAGGGCAGCGCCGCACGCGCCGAAAACGGTTGAACCTCGCTGTGCACGACCTGCTCACTCATGGCGAGCGCAAGTTAAGGCCCAAGCGTTAAATTCTTCTTCGATGGTCACCGCGCCTGGCCGAGCGCAGGGCGGGCTGGTTACCGTTTGTGAACCATGTTCTTGACGCTGGGCGGACGCATCCTTCCCGCCGCGAAGATCCATCAGCCGGGAATGCGGCGCTCTCCGGAAAATCAAGCTGTTCTCAAGACAAACAAAAGCCCTCCCGAAGGATTCCACCAAGCTGGAACTTGCATCTCGGCCTACAGCCGTCGTCGTTTGCCGTTCACCCCGGTGGCATCGCGAAACGCGTCATGATCCTGCCATACGGTCCGTTCCGACGATGACGCGAGCGAGAAGCGCACATGGCTGTCACAGCAAACTTTTCCGCCGGAATTCTCACTACCTTTGGCAACGGCCAGAACAACACGATCGCGTTGGGCCGCAATGCGGCCGGAACGATCGTCGTCAACGGAGGCGCGGTCGCGATCAAAGGCGGCCCCGCGACGGTCGCCAACACCAAGTTGATCCAGGCCTTCGGCCAGGACGGCAACGACACCATCACCATCGACGAGAGCAACGGCGCGATGCCTGCGGCGAATCTGTTCGGCGGCGCCGGCAACGATACGCTGACCGGCGGGTCCGGCGGCGACATGCTGTTCGGGCAGTCCGGCAACGACACGCTGCTCGGCAAAGGCGGCAACGATCTGCTGTACGGGGGCGCCGGCAATGACGTGCTGATCGGCGGCGACGGCAACGACCAGATGTTCGGTGAGGCCGGCAACGACCGCATGATCTGGAACCCCGGCGACGACAGCGACCTGATGGAAGGCGGCGAAGGCATCGACACCGCCGAGGTGAATGGCGGCAACGGCAGCGAGACCTTCACCATCACGGCCAATGGCACGCGCGTGCGCTTCGACCGCGTCGACCCCGCGCCGTTCTCGCTGGACATCGGCACCACAGAAAACCTCGTGGTCCATGCCAATGGCGGCGACGATGTCATCACCGCCACCGGCAATCTCGCCGCGCTCATCAATCTGACGATCGACGGCGGTGCCGGCAATGACACGATCCTCGGCGGCAACGGTGCGGACCGCCTGCTGGGCGGCGACGGCAACGATTTTATCGACGGCAACCAGGGCAACGACACCGCCTTGCTCGGCGCCGGCAACGATACCTTCCAGTGGGACCCGGGCGATGGCAGCGACAAGGTCGAAGGACAGGCCGGAGCCGACACCCTGTTGTTCAATGGTTCGAACATCGGCGAGAACATCGTTGTTTCCGCTGCGAATGGCGGACGCACGCTGCTGACCCGCGATGTCGGCAACATCACGATGGACCTGAACGGCATCGAGACCATCACGATCAACGCGCGCGGCGGCAGCGACAACATCGTCGTCAACAATCTCGCTGGAACCGATGTCAAGCAGGTCAATGTCGACCTCGGATCGGCCGGGACCGGGGACGGCGCGGCCGATACGGTGACGCTCAACGGCACGAGCGCAGCCGATACGATCC
>NZ_JBFUES010000057.1:0-15481 GCF_056403875.1 Bradyrhizobium sp. P2_E8 | reverse complement strand
ATCGAGCGCACCGGCTACGGGCTCACGCTCGGCGTCCACTCCCGCATCGACGACAGCATCGAGGCGATCATCGACCGCGTCCAGGTCGGCAACATCTACGTCAACCGCAACATGATCGGCGCCGTGGTCGGCGTGCAGCCGTTCGGCGGCAACGGCCTGTCCGGAACCGGCCCGAAGGCCGGCGGCCCGCACTACCTCGCGCGCTTCGCCACCGAGCAGACCGTGACGATCAACACCGCGGCGGCCGGCGGCAACGCTGCCTTGCTCGCAGGGGAGGAGTGAGGCCAGCGAGGAGCGTTGCATCCCGCAAAAACATCGGTCTAATGCTCCCATGATGTGGCCGCGCTAATTCCAGCACGCGGGAAACAACAAGAGCGAGGGAGCAACGCCGCGATGGAAAAAGGCATTTTTGCAGGGCTCAAGGTTCTGGACTGCGCAAGCTTCATCGCAGCGCCCGCGGCCGCGACCGTGCTGTCGGATTTCGGCGCCGACGTCATCAAGATCGAGCCGCCCGGCGCCGGCGACCCCTACCGCAATCTGCCGAACATACCGGGCTATCCCACCGGGAAGCATAATTTCGCCTGGCTGCTGGAGGCCCGCAACAAGAAGAGCATCGCGCTCGACCTCTCCAAGCCGGAGGCGCAGGCCGTGCTCTACAAGCTCGTCGAAGAGGCCGACGTCTTCATCACCAACATGCCGCCGCCGGTGCGCGCCAAGCTCGGCATCACCTATGACCACCTCGCCCGTCTCAACGACCGGCTGATCTACGCCTCCTTCACCGGCTATGGCGAAAAGGGCGAWGAGGCCAACAAGCCCGGATTCGACAGCAATGCCTATTGGGCGCGCTCCGGCCTGATGGACCTCGTCCGCGCCGACACCGATACGACGCCGGCCCGCTCCGTCGCCGGCATGGGCGACCACCCCTGCGCCATGGCGTTGTACAGCGCGATCGTCACCGCGCTCTATCAGCGCGAGAAGACCGGCAAGGGCTCGCATGTCGCCTCCAATCTGATGGCGAACGGGGTGTGGGCCGCGGGCACGCTGGCGCAGGCAAAACTGTGCGGCTCCAAGTTCGCCGAGAGGCGGCCGCGCGAACGCGCGCTGAACGCCGTTGCCAACCACTACCAGTGCAAGGACGGCCGCTGGTTGATCCTGTCGCTGCTGAGCGAGGAGAAGCAGTTTCCGATACTGGCCAGATGCCTGGGACGCGAGGACCTGATTGATAATCCGCGTTTCGCCACCAAGGCCGACCGTCACGCCCGTTCGGTCGAACTGATCAAGGTTTTTGACGAGACCTTCGCCACCAGGGATCTTGCCGAATGGCGCAAGATTCTCGACGGCAACGGCCTCGTGTTCGGCATCGTCGGCATTCTCGACGACATCCCGAACGACAAGCAGATGCTGGACAACGAGGTGCTGGTGCCGTTCGAGAACGACACCATGCTCACCATCTCCAGCCCGATCTGGGTCGACGGCGCCAAGAAGGTGCAGCCGCGCAAGCCGCCCGGCGTCGGCGAGCACAGTGACGAGATCTTGCGCGGAGCGGGATACGACGAGGCCGCGATCAAGCAGCTACGGGGCTCGGGAGCGGTGGGGTAAGAGGCGCGCCAGCGCTCAACGCCGCTGTGGAGATAGCTCGCCCCCAACAAACTCCGTCATTGCGAGCCAACCCTCTGGGCCGTCATGGCCGGGCTTGTCCCGGCCATCCACGATCTTGAGCCGCGGAAACCAGAACGTGGATGCCCGGGCCATCCAAATCGCTCTGGCTTGCGCACGCGCTAACGCGTCTTGATGAAGCACATGCCGATGCGGCGCGAGGCCGCGGCGGCCTGACAGGTCAACCCTTTGGCACAGCTCCACGACGTAAAACTCTTGTCGGGCGTTCCCGATCCCGCATTTTGCAGGGAACAATGCGCGCCCCAGCCGTCCTGATATTCGGTGCCGGCCAGCTCCTGGCTGCCGCGGGCCTGCGGCCGGCTGGCAAATCCACGTGAGAAATCAGGGCGCTGTCCGGCCGCGAACGCGGTCAGGATGTCGCGGCGGCGAAGCTGGTCGCCGAGGAAATGCGGCGAGGCCGGCACGATGGTGGAATTGGACGGCTTGTCCGCCAGCCAGTCCACGCCCGGAAAATGGAAGCCGCCGATGCCGCGGGTCTGGTGACAGCCGGCGCAGGTGACGTCGTTGAGACGGCGCTGGAAGCCTGCGACCGAACGGATGTTCTGCACGTCACCGCGCGCGGCCGCTTGCTTCAACGCGCCGACCACGTCGCTGTCGCTGAAAACGGGATCGCTGTTGCCCTCCCCTTGCATCATGCCGAACTCCGGCTGCAACGCGGACGCATCGAGGCCCGCGGGTGTCGGCACGACCGCGGCCTTGGCCAGGAATTTCTCGGGGATCAGCACCGTGCCGCGATCGAATTCGCGCAGATGGTCGGGCGCGAGCAGCCACGCCTTGAAGTCTCGCCGGAGATCGTTGTCCGCAAAAATCCGGTCGCGGTCGATCTGGTTCTCCAGCGTCGATTCCTCGAACGTCTTCGTCGCGGCATCATACTTGAACACCTTGAGCAAATAGTCCGAGCGGAAGTCGTGCAGCGCCGATTTCGGCGCGATGGAGACCTGGATGTTGGTCTCGATGCGATCGAGCATGGCATCGTAAGGATGGAAGCCGCCGCCGATCAGCCCCTGCCAGTCGCCATTGTCGAGCCAGCGCCGCGCGACCTCGGCGCAGGTGACCGGCTTGCCGTTCGAAGCAATCTGGCGGGCATCACGCGCCTTCATCACCAGATTGAACGTCATCGGCAGGCGCGTCGCCGTCTTGCTCCCATCCGGTCCGGCGTCGAAACGGGTCAGCCGATAGATCAAGCGGATCTCGCCGCAGGACTCCTCCGCCACATAGGCGCGGTCCATGCGGTTGACGATGCCGGCCAGCACGAAACGCGTGTTGGGGGATTTCAGCGTGGCGCGATCGAACAGCTGCACGTCAAAACCTTCGCCGACGCCGATGGTCTCGCTCGGCCATGCCGCCTTGTGTCCTGCGATGTAGCGATCGAACTCCGCATCGATTGCCGGCGGAATTGGCGCAAGCTGCGGCATCGAGGAGAACAGCAGATCGTTCGTGAGCGGAAAATCCGCGTTCCGCTGCGGCCACACCAGGCGCGAGATGGTGAGCGCATCGTTCTGGTCGAGCTTGCGCAGGACATCGGGATCGGTGATGGCGGTGCCGCGCGTGAGCTGTGCATTCTCCGCTGCCGGCAGCGACATGGCGCCACCCAAAAGCACGACGACAGCAAGGAGAATTCGCAACGCGCGGTTCATGCCTTCAGTAACACCGCGCGGGGACGCCTATTCAAGCAAAAAGGCGCTTCACATGGTGGTGAAGCGCCTCTTCGAAAGTCGAATGTCGACAGCTTAACGCGCGACGATCAGGCCCTTGCTGGTGACGACCACCCAGCGGCCGTCCTGGCGGCGGATCGCATCGACGCGGCCGACGCCCGGAATGGGATCGCCGGCATAGACCTCGTAGAGGCCTCCGCGGCCCTCGATCAGCGCACCGCCGTTCGAGACGTCACGCAGGACCCAGCCGTCGATCGTCGGGAGCCGGCCGACCTCGGTCCTGGGCGCGGCGGGCACGGGAGCCGGTGCGGCGGCCGCGGTCGCGACCTGGGTCGGCGCGATCGAGCCGGTGGTCTCCCTGGCGGGCGCCGCGGCTGCGGCCTGCGCGGGAGCGGCGGGCGGCGTCGCTCGGAGCTTGTCCACGGTCTCGGACAGTTTTGCGATCCTGGCCATCGGCTCGGCCTGCGCCTTCTCGAGCTTGTCGAGGCGGTCGTTGGCCCGGTTGAACTGGCCGAGACCGGTCTTGGAGGTGTGCTCGACATTCGCCTTGAGCGCGACGAGGTCGGCATCGATCCGCGCGACGGAGGCATCCAGCGCGCTGGTGTCGGCGACCTGCGCCGGCGCCGGAGCGGCAAAGTGCATCATGCCGGCAGTTGCGAGCGCACCGCTGATCGCACCGACGCTGGCGGCAATCGCCACCACTGYGACCATCGCCGACAGACGGCGCTTGCCGCCGGCTTCGCGCGGCTCGTCCGCCTTCACGTGCGGGGCGAAATCTTCGCGGTCCCAGGACCGGTCGGAGGGGGCCATCACGATGAGCTTGCCGGGCTTCGGCTCGGGCTTGCTCTCAGCCTTCGGCTCAACCTTGGCCTCGAACTTCGGCACCTCGATCCGCGGCGGCTCGATCTTGACCGGATCGGGCTTGGGCGGCGCCTCATGGTCGGGGGCGATCGAGGGCGCCTCGATCCCGGCAGCTTCGACGGCCTGCGGCGCGGTCGCAGCTTCGACGACGCTCGTGTCTTGGGCAGCCTGCTCAGCCATTGGTTCGCTCACGGCTCAAATACTCCACGCTGGATTGACCTTTTGGTAACTTTCATTGCTTGCGAAATCCTTACCTTCGGACCCGCTTACCGAAATTTTAGGAAGTCATCAGGGGCCGAATTGGGCCGGGAAAGTGGAACCGGTGTGGCGGGCGTGAAACAATTTGTAATCGGGGGAAGATGAACGGCCGCGCAACAGCCGAGCCGTCGAGAGTTGGCGCGCGATCTCAACCTCGTCATTGCGAGCGCAGCGAAGCAATCCAGACTGCCACGGCGGAAAGACCCTGGATTGCTTCGCGGTGCCTGTCATCGGGCCGCGCTTTGCGCAGACCCGTTGGCTCGCAATGACGGAGTGCGAGTTACTGCCCGTCCGTCACACCACCACCGGCGCATCCGGCAGCTCGTTGCGATGTGGGCCGTCTGGCGGAAAATGCTCGGCCAGCTCGCGCGACACCGACGCGATGCCGTCGATCACGCCGCGCTCGAACTGGCCGGACCTGAACTCCGCCTCCATGGCGCGGCAGATGGTCTCCCAGCCCGCCGCGCCCACCTTCGCGTCGATGCCGCGGTCGGCGATGATCTCGACGTCGCGGTCGGCGAGCAGGAGATAGATGAGGACGCCGTTGTTGTGCGCGGTGTCCCAGATGCGCAGGTGCGAGAACACGTCGAGCGCGCGCTCGCGCGCCGGCTGGTTGCGGAACAGGGGGCCGCCGTCAAGCGCGCCTTCGACGACGAAGCGGACCTGTCCGGAATGCGTGGTCTCACCCTGCTTGATCGCCTGCTCGATGCGGGCGAGCACCTTTGGCGGAAAGATCTGCTTCGCGCGCCAATGATGCTGCACGAGATGTCTGGCAATGCGCTTGATGCTCATGACCGCTACCAGCTCCCCGAGGCGCCGCCGCCGCCAAAACTGCCACCGCCGCCGCTGAAGCTGCCGCTGTCGCTCGACGAGCCGCTGCTCCAGCCACCGCCCGACGAGCCGCTCGACCACGAGCCGCCGCGCGACCTCCCTGAGCTGGGAGCCATCGCGGAAAACAGATCGGCGATGAACCCGATGACGAAGCCGAGCGCGCCGAGGGCGAGCGCGATTGCGAACGACCCGAGGATGAGCCAGGACAGCGCCGCGATGATGCCGCCGGTCGCCAATGATCCAAGCAGCCGCCCCAGCATGGCCCGAAAGAAGCCGCCGACCCCGATCGAGGCGAACAGCGTCACAACGAACAGCGGCGCAATATCGTCCAGATTGCCGAAATTCACAGTCGGCGAAGGTACTGGCAGCGGCTCGCCGTCGATGACGCGGATCATCCGATCAACGCCGTCCGAGATGCCGCCGCTGAAATCGCCCGTTCTGAATTTCGGTGTGATGATCTCGTCGATGATCCGCCGCGAGGTGACGTCGGTGAGCGCGCCTTCGAGGCCGTAGCCGACCTCGATGCGCAGGTGCCGGTCGTTCTTGGCAACGACGAGGATCGCGCCGTCGTCGACCTTCTTGCGGCCGAGCTTCCAGGCCTCCGCAACCCGGATCGAGAACTGCTCGATCGTCTCCGGCTGCGTGGTCGGCACGATCAGCACGGCGACCTGGCTGCCCTTGCGCATCTCGAAATCGCGCAGCTTCTGCGACAGCGCGGCGATGTCGCCGCTGGAGAGCGTGCCGGTCTGGTCGACCACGCGGCCGCTGAGCTGCGGCACCGCGACGTCGGCGAAGGCTGGGAGGACGAAGGCGAGGACGAGCAGGAGGATGCCACACAGCAGGAAGGCAGAGCAGACGCGCCAAAACCTCGCTGTCATCGCCCGCGTAGGCGGGCGATCCAGTATTCCAGAGGCCGCAGTGCTTGAACCGGGAGGCCGCGGCGTACTGGATTCCCCGCCTCCGCGGGGAATGACAGTGGTGGGCGGAGCTAGGCGCATTCGCAAAACGTCGCGCGCTTACTTCGACGGCGCAGGCGCCGGATTGAAATCGACCTTCGGTGCGGTCGAGATCGCCTTCTCGTTCTCCACCGAGAAGTTCGGCTTCTCCTTGTAGCCGAACATCATCGCGGTGAGATTGCTCGGGAACGAGCGGATGGTGACGTTGTAATCCTGCACCGCCTTGATGTAGCGGTTGCGCGCCACCGTGATGCGGTTCTCGGTGCCTTCGAGCTGGGACATCAGGTCCTTGAACAGCGCGTCCGACTTGAGCTGCGGGTAGTTTTCGGTGACGACCAGAAGGCGCGACAGCGCGCTGGAGAGCTCGCCCTGGGCGGCCTGGAACTTCTGGAAGGCCGCGGGGTCGTTCAGCACCTCCGGCGTCGCCTGGATGCTGCCGACCTTGGCGCGCGCATTGGTCACGCCGAGCAGCACGTCCTTCTCCTGCTGGGCAAAGCCCTTCACCGAGTTGACGAGGTTGGGCACGAGATCGGCGCGGCGCTGATACTGGTTCACGACTTCGGACCAGTTGGCCTTGATCTGCTCGTCCTCGCTCTGAATCGCGTTGTAGCCGCAATTGGTGAGGCTGAGCGAGGCCAGCGCCGCCAGMACGGTCAGGATCTTGCGCATCAAATTTCTCCCGGTGGAATCCGGCGCAAACTACCAGATTGAACGCGCGCGGTACCAGACATCTTGTGCCGGCAGCGCGAAAAGCAGCCGATTGACGCAAGCCCCTTGCCTATCACTGGCCAACATAGTCAACTCAACGAAACAACAAGACCAAACGGAAACGCCAGGGGGAACGCGATGTCCTCGTTCGAGACCATCCTCGTAGAGCGGCCGGAGCCGGCGATTACCCGGGTCGTGATGAACCGGCCCGATGCGCGCAACGCGCAGAACCTGCAAATGACCTACGACCTCAACGCCGCCTTCGATGCCGCGGTGCAGGACGACGCGGTCAAGGTGATCATCCTTGCCGGCAATGGGCCGCACTTCTCCTCGGGCCACGACCTGCGGCCGGGCAGCAAGAATGAAGCGGGCGTCGATTTTCCGCCGATCGGAAATTGGGGCGGCTTCGCCGAAGCCAATGCCCATGGCCGCTTCGCGCGCGAGCAGGAAATATATCTCCAGATCACGCGCCGTTGGCGCAATCTGGCAAAACCTGTCATCGCCGAGGTGCATGGCAAGTGCATCGCCGGCGGCTTGATGCTGGCCTGGGCCTGCGACCTCATCGTGGCCAGCGATGATGCGCAGTTCTGCGATCCCGTGGTCACCATGGGCGTCTGCGGCGTCGAATGGTTCGTGCATCCCTGGGAGCTCGGCCCGCGCAAGGCCAAGGAATTCCTGTTCACGGCCGACAGCTGGAGCGCGCAGGAGGCGCATCGGCTCGGCATGGTCAACCAGGTCGTGCCGCGCGCGGAGCTGTCATCCCGCGTGCTGGAGCTGGCGCGCCGGATCGCATCAAAACCGTCCTTCGCGCTGAAGCTGACCAAGGAGGCCGTGAACCGCTCCGTTGACGTGATGGGCCAGCCGGCTGCAATCGACCAGGCCTTTGCCCTGCATCAGCTCTGTCACGCCCATAACCTTCAGGAGTTCGGCATGATCGTCGATCCATCCGGCCTGCATCCCTCCGTGCGCAAGCCGCCGGCGGCCGCGGAGTAGCGACATGGATCTCAATCTCAGTGACGAGCAACGTCTGCTGCGCGAAAGCGCGGAACGCTTCGTGGCCGAGAGCTACGATGCCGATCATCGCCGCAAGATGGCGAACGACCCGCTCGGCTTCAGCCCTGATGTCTGGACGCAGTTTGCCGAGCTTGGCTGGCTGGCGTTGCCGATCCCGGAGGAGTTTGATGGGCTCGGCGGTGGTGCGGTCGAGATCGGCATCTTGATGGAAGCCTTCGGCCGCGGACTGGTGTCGGAGCCTTATGTCGCGACGGTCGTGCTCGGAGCTGCGCTGATCGAGCGATGCGGCAGCACCGCGCAGAAGCAGGCGAGCCTGCCGAAGATCGCGGACGGATCGTTGAAGCTGGCTCTTGCGCATTCCGAACGCGCAGCGCGGTTCGATCTCGCAAAGGTCGCGACCGCCGCCAACAAGACCGCGCGGGGCTGGCGCCTTGCCGGCAGCAAGATCGCCGTGCTCGACGGCCATGCCGCCGACGAGATCATCGTGTCCGCGCATATTCACGATCATCGCGGGCCGTCGGGGCGGATCGGCCTGTTCCTGGTGCCGGCAACGGCGCCGAGCCTCTCGATCACCGACTATCCGCGGCTCGGTGGCGGGCGCGCCTGCAATATCGAGCTGCCCGACGTGCATGTTCCGGAGGACGCCCTGCTCGGCGACGGCCGCGACGCGCTCCCGGCCATCGAATGGGCGATCGATCGCGCCATGGCCGCGCTCGGCGCGGAAGCCGTCGGCATCATGCAGACGCTGCTGGAGACGACGCTGGAATACACCAAGATCCGGAAACAGTTCGGCCGGCCGCTGTCCGCCAACCAGGTGATCCGCCACCGCCTCGCCGACATGGCGATGCAGGTGGACGAGGCGCGCTCGATGGCGCTGCGCGCCGCGCTGAAGGCAGACAGTACGCCGATCGAGCGCGCGCGGGCCGCATCGGGCGCGAAGGCGAAGATCGGCAAATGCGCGCGCTTTGTCGGCGAGCAGTCGATCCAGCTTCACGGCGGCATGGGCGTCACCGAGGAGCTCGAGGTCGGCGCCTATTTCAAGCGGCTCGTCGCCTTCGACACGCTGTTCGGCGGCAGCGCGCACCACTATGCCCGCCACGCCCGGCTCGGCCGCGCCAGTGTACCGGCCTGAACCGAAAGGAGCGCATCATGGACCTGTCGTTCAATGCCGAGGAGCGCGCCTTCCAGGACGAGGTGCGTGGCTTCATCGCCAAAAATCTCACCGAGGAGATGAAGCACGCGACCGCGCTGACGCCGTCGGTGTTCTCCGATCCTGATATCGGCATGGCCTGGCAGCGCGCATTGCACAAGCAGGGCTGGGGCGCGCCGGGCTGGCCGGTCGAATATGGCGGGCCGGACTGGACGCCAGCGCAGCGCTGGATCTTCGAGACTGAGTCCGCTCGGGCCGGCGTGCCGAACGTCAACGTGATGGGCGTGAAGATGGTCGGGCCCGTCATCATCGGCTTCGGCTCACCGGAGCAGAAGAACTTTTACCTGCCGCGCATTCTCTCCGGCGAGGATTATTGGTGCCAGGGTTACTCCGAGCCGGGCTCGGGCTCCGACCTGTCCTCGCTGAAGACGCGCGCGGTGCGCGACGGCGACGACTACATCATCAACGGCACCAAGATCTGGACCACGCATGCCCACCACGCGAGCCGCATGTTCGCGCTGGTGCGCACCAGCGACGGACCGCGGCAGCAGGACGGCATCAGCTTCATCCTGATCGACATGAAGACGGCAGGCATCACGACGCGCCCGATCCTCACCATCGGCGGCGACCACGAGGTCAACCAGGTGTTCTTCGACGACGTGCGCGTGCCCGTCGCCAACCGCGTCGGCGATGAAGGCAAGGGCTGGACCTACGGCAAATATCTGCTCGAATTCGAGCGCGGCTCCGGCATCGCATCCGCCAAGCTGCGCGAAGGGCTGAAGGCGATCGCGGACCTCGCCGAGTCGGACCTGACCGGGCGCGCGATCGACAGTCCGGATATCGCCACCCGCATCTCCGAAGTCGAGGTCGACATCGACGCCTTGGAGATGACCGAGCTGCGCGTGCTCTCGGCGCTCCAGACCGGGCAGAATCCCGGCGCGGTGTCCTCGATCCTGAAGCTGCGCAACAGCGAAATCCGCCAGGCCGTGACGCGGCTGGGCGCCGACGTGATCGGCCACGACGCCCTCGCGGTCGAGCCGATGCGCCCGCTCTACAAGCTCAACCGCGAGCCGGCGACGCCCGAGGAGATGCTGACGGTGGTGCCGGAATATCTCAACGGCCGGGCGTACACGATCTTCGGCGGCACGTCCGAGATCCAGCGCGACATCATTGCCAAGATGATGCTGGGGATTTGACTCTTGTAGCCCGGTGTTTGGCGTGCACAAGCGCCGCACACGCCGCTGTCGTCCCGGACRAGCGTAAGCGCAGATCCGGGACCCATAACCACAGGCGGGTGGGGTTGCGGGGACTCGGAGTTACCGGCTTCGCGCCAAACCGCTCCCTGTGGTTATGGGTCCCGGATCGGCGCGCGCTTATTGCGCGCTTGTCCGGGACGACAGTTGAGTTTGTCGCGAAAACCAGCGCAACAAAGCGTTGCGCTTAACCCGCCTTCGCGTCCCTGATCGCCTGCCAGATCTTCTGCGGCGTCAGGGGCGTGTTGAGCTGGGTGATGCCGAGTTCGGCGAGTGCGTCCATCACGCCGTTGGTGACGCAGGGCGGGCCGCCGATGGCGCCGGATTCGCCGCAGCCCTTGGCGCCGAGCGGATTGGTGCGGCAGGGCGCGGAATCGTCCAGCGTCACCTCGATCGGCGGCACGTCGCCGGCGCGCGGGATGCAGTAGTCCTGGTAGCTCGCGGTGAGGAGCTGGCCGTCGGCATCGTAGGAGACGCCTTCATAGAGCGCCTGGCCGATGCCCTGCGCGACGCCGCCATGGATCTGCCCCGTCACCAGCATCGGGTTCACGGCAACGCCGACGTCGTCGACGGTGGTGTAGCGCACGACGCGGGAGACGCCGGTCTCGGGGTCGATCTCGACCTCGCAGATATGCGTGCCGTTCGGCCAGCTCGGACCGTCGACCTCGCCTTCCGAATCGACGCTGAGTTTTGCGCCGCTCTCCTTCTCGGCAATGTCGAACAGGCTGATGCGACGGTCGGTGCCGACCACGGTGAGCATGCCGCCCTGGTATTCGATGTCCTCGATCGAGGTCTCCAGCACGTTTGCCGCCTTCTCGCGCGCCTTCTGGATCAGGTCATTCGACGAGACGGCCACGGCCGTGCCGCCGACGAACAGCGAGCGCGAGCCGACGCTGCCAAAACCCATCGCCAGATCGGTGTCGCCCTGGACCACGTCGATCTTGTCCATGGCAATGCCCAGCGTGTCGGCGATCATCTGGGTGTAGGTGGTCTGCAGCCCCTGCCCCATCGCCATGGTGCCGGAATGCAGGACGACGCGGCCCTGCGAGGTCGCGTGCAGGCTGACCTTCTCGGTGTGGGCGCGGCCGCCGGTCCATTCGATGTAGGAGGTGAGCCCGCGGCCGTAGAGCAGGCCCTTCTTCTTCGCAGCCTTCTTGCGCGCGGCGAAGCCGTCCCAGTCGGCAAGCTTCACGGCGCGATCGAGCATGTGGGCGAACGCGCCGGAATCGTACACCTGCCCCGCCGCGTTGGTGTAGGGCAGCTGCGCCGGCTTGATGTAGTTGGCTTTGCGGATCGCGCGCGGATCCATGCCGATCTTTCGCGCGGCGGCGTCGAACAGGCGCTCGACGATGAAGACCGCCTCGGGGCGGCCCGCACCGCGATAGGCGCCGACCGGCGCGGTATGCGTCATCACCGACTTCACCTCGAAATGCACCAGCGGCAGATCGTAGACGCCGGTCTGCACGAACGGCCCGAGCACCAGCGGGATGATGTTCGCCGCCCCCGAGGAATAGGCGCCGGTGCAGCCGATCGACTTGACGCGGTAGGCCAGCACCTTGCCCTTCTCGTCCAGCGCGAACGACGCGGTCGAGGTGAGGTCGCGGCCATGGGTGCCGCCGACGAACTCGTCGGTGCGGTCGCCGCGCCAGYGGATCTTCCTGTTCAGCTTGGTCGCGGCGTAGGCGACGATGCCGTCCTCGGGATAGAGGTTGGTCTTCTGGCCAAAGCCGCCGCCGATGTCGCCGACCAGCACGCGCACGCTGTCCTTGGGACGCTTGAGCACGGCTTCCGCCAGCACGTCGCGGGTCGAGGCCGGTGTCTGCGACTGCACGTGCAGCAGGAGACGTCCGGTCTTCTTGTCGATCTCGGCGATGGTCGAGCGCGGCTCCATCGCGGAGGGCACGAGGCGCTGGCTGACGATGTCGAGCTCGACCGTGTGCGCGGCCCTAGCGAAGGCCTGGTCCACCTTGGCGGCATCGCCGTAAGCCATCGCGCCGACGATGTTGTCGGGCGCCTCCGGCCACACCACGGGCGCGCCGGGCTTCACCGCCTCGACCGGGTCGACCACCGCGGGCTGCACGTCGTATTCGACCACGATCGCCTCGGCCGCGCTCTGCGCTTCCGCGCGGGAGGCCGCCACCACCGCCGCCACCGCCTCGCCGGTGTAACGCACGATCCCATGGGCGAGCAGACGGCGCGGCGGCACCGTCATCGGCTTGCCGTCGGGGCGCTTGAAGATGCTCAGCGTCGGGATGCTGCCGACGTCGTCCTTGACGAGGTCCGCGCCGGTGTAGATCGCGGTGACGCCGGGCATCGCGGCCGCCGCGCTGGTGTCGATCGAAACGATCCTGGCGTGCGCATGCGGCGAGCGCAGCACGTGCAACCACAGCGCGCCGTCTTGCGGCTTGTCGTCGATGAATTGCCCCTTCCCGGTCAGCAGCCTCAGGTCTTCCAAACGCTTGACGGGCTGGCCCGCTCCGAAACGCAAATTGCCGGGAAGAATGTTCATTCCGTGGGGTCCTCGAGGTCTTTTCGAAACTGCGGGCAGCCTTTTAGCGGATCGACCGGGGGCATACCAGCCGCGGTTTTGGGCGATGAACCCACACATTCGTCATGCCAATCCAAAGATCGTCATTCCGGGGCGGTCCGAAGGACCGAGCCCGGAATCTCGAGATTCCGGGTTCGATGTTGCGCATCGCCCCGGAATGACGGCTACGCCAGCTCCCTGAGCGCCGCTTCCACCACCCTGCGCGCGTCGGCCGTCAGCGCGGCCTGCGGCGGGATGGGGTCGCCGACGTCGTAGCCCTGGATCGAAAGGCCGGCCTTGATGCAGGCGGCGAGGTTGAAGCGGGCGAAGGCCTCGTTGATACGCCACAGCCTGCGCTGGAGCGCCATGGCCTCGTCCCAGCGGCCCGCCCGGCAGAGGTCGTAGAGCGCCACGCTCTGGCGCGGGATGATGCAGGCAGGTCCCGCCATCCAGCCGAGCCCGCCGATCAGCATCACCGCGGCTGGAATGTGGGCAGAGGCCGAGAACACCCGCAAGGAATCGCCGCAGCGGTTCATGATCGAGAGCAGCCGGCCGGTGTTGGTCGAGGCGTCCTTGATGTAACCGATGCGCGGATGCTCGGCGAGGCGCGCGATGATGTCGAGGGTGAGGTCGGAGCGCTGGAATTGCGGGTTGGTGTAGATGACGACGGGAATGTCCACGGCATCCGCGATGGCGCGGAAGTAGGATTCGACCTGGGCGTCGGCGAGCGGGAAATAGGCCTCCAGGATCGCGAGAATGCCGTCGGCGCCGAGCTTCTGATAGGCCTTCGCCTGTGCCACCGCATCGGCCGTCGAGGTAGAGGCCACACCGGCCACCACGGGCACGCGGCCCTTCGCGGCCTCGATGGTCGTCTGCACGATTGCCGTCCGCTGCGCGGCGTCGAGATAGGCGAATTCGCCGGTCGAGCCGAGCGGCGTCAGCCCATGAACGCCGGCGCCAATCAGGTCGTCGCAGAGTTTCGCGAGCACGTTCCTGCGCACCGCGCCATCGGCATCGACGGGCGAGATGAGATACGGGAAGACACCGTGGAAATCGGGCATGTCAGGGGGCCCCCGGAAGCTGGTTTGCACCTGACGGGTCTTAGCAATGCCTGCGCAGGCGATCAAACCCTGAGCAGCCGCACCCGCGTGCCCCAGGGGTCGACGGCCTCCACGCCGTCCGCAAGCGCCGTGACTTGCGTGCCGCCCTTGCGCAGGCGCTCCACCTGGGCGGCGAGAATGTCCTGCTTGGCCATCACCAGCGAGAACCAGGCAAGACCCGTGGTCTGATCGTCGCGCTGGCCGGCGCCCTGGCTCTGCCAGACATTCATGCCGAGGTGATGGTGATAGCGGCCCGACGACAGGAACGCGGCACCATTGCGCTTGCGGGTCGGGTCGAGGCCGACCGTGCCGTGGTAGAAGCTTTCCGCCTGCGCGAGATCGCCGACGCGCAGATGCATGTGGCCGATGCGCATTCCGTCCGGCGCCTTGGCATAGTCTGCGATGCGCGTGTTGGTCAGCGACAGCAGGTCGGGGATGTTGAGCTCGTCGGTCGCCATCTTCACGCTGCCCTCGCTCCACTGCCATTGCGAGGGATCGCGGTCGGCATAGACCTCGATGCCGTTGCCTTCGGGATCGTCGAGATAGACGGATTCACTGACGAGATGATCGGCAAAGCCCGACAGCGGCACGCGATGCGAGGCAGCATGCACCAGCCAGCGCGCGAGGTCCTTGCGGGTCGGCATCAGGAAGGCGGTGTGGTAGAGGCCGGCGGCCTTGCGCGGCTCGATCGCGGCATCGGGACGCGACTCGAGCACGAGCAGCGTGATGCCGGCCGTGCCGAGCTTTGCAACTTTCGCCGAGCGCTCCATCACGGCCAGCCCGATCACGTCGCGGTAGTAGTCGGCAACCGTGTCGAGATTCTTCACCCGGAGCGTCACCATGCCGACCCGCATCGGCGTGCGGCTGGCATAGGTCGGCCCGGTGCCTTGCGCAGTGCCCTCGGCGCGTGCAGCAGCCGCGGCAGCCATCGCGAGCGAGGTGGCGCCGGCAAGTTGAAGCAGGGTGCGGCGGGTGAGGTCGATGGTCATCGGTCAGGGCTCGCTGGAAGCGTTTAGGGCCGTGCGGCGCAATGTCGGCCGATTGCTACACGTTCCCGTGAGCGGCTCCCAATCACATGTTCGTCGGCCGGCGCCGGCTCTGTCCTGGCCACCCGGGCAGTTTCGCAATCGCCCGCGACATCCCAGATTGAGGACAACTTACAGGAGACCGCCATGACCGCTCCAACTCCTCTGTCTTCACTGTCGTCCGCGCTCGCGGACGTCGTGGCGCGTACCGCGCCCTCCGTCGTCTCCGTGCACTCGCATCGCTCCCGCGCGGCCGGCTTCGTCTGGAAGCCCGGCCTGATCGTCACCGCCGACGAGGCGCTGGCCGACGAGGGCGAGGTCGAGATCGGCCTCCCCGACGGCAGCCGGGTCGCCGCCACGATCGCCGGCCGCGACCATACGACCGACATCGCGCTGCTGCGTGCCGAGATTGGCGTCGCGCCGGTCAAGCTGGCCGCGACAGTCCCGCCCCTCGGCACCCTGTCGG
>NZ_JBFUES010000056.1:0-15530 GCF_056403875.1 Bradyrhizobium sp. P2_E8 | reverse complement strand
GGCGAGCGGGGAGACGTGATCGAGTTCCCGGTGCGTGATGCGGCCCTGGATGCGGGCCAGCATGCCGCCGAGACGGCGCAGGTCGAGCAGGCCGGTGGCGGCATCGGCGCGGGCGGCGCGCAGCAGGACGTGGTCGGCCTGGTGCTTACGCAGCACGTCGTAGACCAGATCGGTCGAGAACAGCACCTGGCGGCGGCTCTTGTCCTCGCTGGTGAAGCGACGCTCGATCAGGCCGCTGATCAAGGCACAATTACGAAACGTGCGCTTCATCAGCGCGGATTCGGCCAGCCACGCTTCGAGATCGTCCCCCAGCATGTCGGGGTTGAACAGCGCGTCGAGATCGAGCTCACCGTTGCGGATCATGAAGGAGGCATCGCCCAGGCCCCAGATCGCCACCGCATATTCATTGGCGACGAAGCCGAGCGGCCGGGCGCGGCCGCGTTCCAGCCGCCGCGTCAGCAGCATGCCGAGCGTCTGATGCGCCAGCCGCCCCTCGAAGGGATAGCAGATGAGGTAATGCTTGCTGCCGCGCGGAAAGGTCTCGACCAGGAGCTCGCGGACACCCGGCACGCGCGAGACGTCCTTCTGGAGCGACAGCCAGTCGCGCACCTGCTCCGGCAGACCGTTCCACGCGCGCCTGTCGTCGAGCAGGCGGCGCACACGTTCGGCAAGATAGGTCGAGAGCGGAAACTTGCCGCCCATATAGGACGGCACCTTCGGATCCTTGTCGTTGGCGCGAGAGACGTAGACCTGATCTTCGGCCAGGGCCTCGTAGCGCACGACCTCGCCGCCGAACACGAAGGTGTCGCCGGCGGTCAGCCCCTCGATAAAATATTCCTCGATTTCGCCGAGCACGCGGCCGCCGCGCGCGATCGCGCCGGTCGAACCGCTGCCGGTGGAGCGGGAACGCACCAGCCGCACCTTGAGCATCGGCTCCTCGACGATGGTGCCGACATTGAGACGATAGCTCTGCCGCACCTTTGGATTGGCGACACGCCAGCGCCCCTGCTTGTCCTGCCTGATACGGGCGAAGCGCTCGTAGGTCTTCAGCGCATAGCCGCCGGTCGCGACGAAATCGACGACGTCGTCGAAATCGCCGCGCGCGAGGCCTGCATAGGGCGCGGCGGTGCGTACCTCGTCATAGAGGTCATCGTTGAAGAATGGCTCGCCGCAGGCACGGCCGAGCACGTGCTGGGCCAGCACGTCGAGCGCACCGGTGCGCAACGGCGGCGTGTCCTGTGCGTTCTCGGCGATGGCGTCGATGGCGGCGCGGCACTCCAGCACCTCGAAACGGTTGGCCGGCACCAGCACCGCGCGCGAGGCCTCATCGAGGCGGTGATTGGCGCGGCCAATCCGCTGCATCAGGCGTGACGAGCCCTTCGGCGCGCCGATATTGACGACGAGATCGACGTCGCCCCAGTCGACGCCGAGGTCGAGCGAGGAGGTGCAGACCACGCCGCGCAAGCGTCCCGCCGACATCGCGTCCTCGACCTTGCGGCGCTGGGCGACGTCGAGCGAGCCGTGATGCAGYGCGATCGCGAGCCCGTCGTCGTTCATGCGCCAGAGATCCTGGAACAACATCTCGGCCTGGCTGCGGGTGTTGACGAAGACCAGCGTGGTCTTGTTCTGCTTGATCAGCTCATAGACCTCGGCGAGTGCGTGGCGCGCGCCGTGGCCGGCCCAGGGTAGCCGCTCTCTCGTATCGAGCATCTCGACCAGCGGCGGCGCGGCGCCGCCGGCGATCACGATGTCGGCGGCCACTTCCTTGCCATCAGGCTGCGGCACCAGGAAGCGCGCGAGCTGGTCCGGCTCGGCCACGGTCGCCGATAATCCGATCGCGCGTATCTGCGGCGCGAGCCGCCACAGCCGTGCCAGCCCGAGCGAAAGCAGATCGCCGCGCTTGGACGTCACCAGCGCGTGCAGCTCGTCCAGCACGATGCGCTTGAGCGAGGAGAACAGGAACGGGGCGTCGTCGGAGGAGAGCAGAAGGGCGAGCTGCTCCGGGGTCGTGAGCAGGATATCAGGCGGATAGCGCCGCTGGCGCTGCCGCCGCGACACCGGCGTGTCGCCGGTGCGGGTCTCGACCTTGATCGGCAGCGCCATCTCGGCGATCGGTCGCTCCAGGTTGCGCGCGATGTCGACGGCGAGCGCCTTCAGCGGCGAGATGTAGAGGGTGTGGAGGCCGCCGGCGCGCTGCACGGAACGGCCCGTGGAGACGAGGCTTTGCCTGGCGCCGGCGTCTCGTTCAAGCGCCTGCGTCGAAAGCTCCACCAGCGTCGGCAGAAATCCGGCCAGCGTCTTACCGGCGCCGGTCGGCGCGATCAGGAGCGCGGAGCGGTCCTCGCGCGCCTTCTCCAGCAGCGCGAGCTGATGCTCGCGTGGCGACCAGCCGCGGGCCGCGAACCACGCGTTGAAGCGGTCGGGCAGCAGCGCGGCCGGCTCGGCCGGGATTTTGAGGATGCGGGGCGGCACGGCATCACAGGTAAGCCGTGGGGGCGGGTTCGTCGAGGGGTGTGGGCCTCCRCAGTCTCGTAGGGTGGGCAAAGCGCAGCGTGCCCACCCTTCGCGCAAGGATACCTGGAGAGATGGTGGGCACGGCGCAAGTGCGCCTTTGCCCACCCTAGGGCCTCTCGTGAGACCTCCCCCTACTCCGTCACCGGCTTGTCGGAGACCCGCCAGTCCTTGCCGTCGAACGTCGAGATGAACAACGTCTTCATTGGGGTGTAGTCGTTGGGCGTGTAGTTGTAGTCAACGCCGTCGAGGAAGAACGGCGAGTGGAAGCCGTTGAGGTTCGCGGCCTGCTTCAGCACGCTCTCGCGCGTGAGCTCGTCGCCGCAGCGGCGCAGAATCTCGCCCATGGTCACCGCCTGACCATAACCGGCATAGGCGATGGTGTTGTCGGGATCGATGTTCGGCAGGTAATTCTTGCGCAGCGTATCGAATGCGACCACATCCTTGTCATTTTCCCAGGGGCCGGGCCCGGCATCCTTGGAATAGCGGATCGCGACGATCCCGGCAGCGTTATCGAGGCCGGCCGCACTGAGGATGGACTTCCCGGTCGAGCCGGCCGACAGCAGCTGCAGCGGCTTCCAGCCGAGCTCGGCCACTTTCCGGATCGACTGCGACGACGCCTTGCCGGTGGAGATGTTGTAGAAGACGTCGGCGCCCGACTTCGAGAGATTGATGAGCTGGGAATCGACGGTCGGATCGGTCAGATCGTAGGTCTGCTCCATGATCACCTGCGCGGTGCCGCCGGCATCCGCCAGCACCTTCTTGAAGGGACCGAGGAAGTCGCGGCCGAAATCGTCGTTCTGGTAGAGAATGCCGACCTTGGCGTTCGGCTTCACGCTGAGGACGTGCCGCGCCAGGATGCGCGCCTCGGTCGGATAGAGCGGCAGGCCCGCCATGGTCCATTTGAACTCTTTCGGGTTGTTCCACTTGGAGGCGCCAGTGTTGAGCAGAAGCTGCGGCACGCCCTTCGAGTTCAGGTATTTGTGCACGGCGGTCTGCGGCGCGGTGCCGAGCGAGCCGTAGAGCGCAAGCACCTCCTCCTGCTCGACCAGGCGCCGCGTCGCCTCGACGCATTTCGGCGCGCTGTAGGCATCGTCCATGGTCAGGAACTTGACCTTGCGTCCGTTGATGCCGCCCTTCTCGTTCAGCATCTGGAAATAGGCTTCCCCGACGCGCCCGAGCACGCCGTAGAGCGAGCCGGGGCCGGAATGCGGCACGGTCTGCCCGATCTTGATCTCGGTGTCGCTGGCACCGGCATCGTATTTCTTCTCCGCGGCCCAGACATACGGCGCGGGCAAGGTGGATGCGGCGATGGTGGCGAGCGCGGCGGCGCTGAAATCGCGCCTCGATGGATTCTTGGTCATTATTTGTTTCTCCCTAGCACGGGCATTGTGCTGGCTTCGACCGGCAGCCCGCAAGTAGGAAGTCGTCGCTTTGCGACGCAATGACGCTCAAATCGCAGGGCGTTTAGCGCCTAGACTCAAGTTTTATCGGCGACGACGACGAGGCCGCGCACCGGCTCGTTGTTCTCGATGCGTGGCGAGGCCGGCTCCAGGGTGAGAAGCTTCAGTCCGGCTTGCGCGATGGCGCCGCGCACATATTCCGCCGAATGGGCATAGCGCAGGCCTTCGCCGAGAACGATGCCGCTGCCGTCATGCGTCTCCAGCGTGAAGGCGAGCACGCCGCCCGATGCAAGCACGCGCACGGCTTCGGTCAGCACCGGCGCGAGATCGGAGAGGTAGACGAACGCATCCGCGGCCACGACGAGGTTTGCGCTCGCATCGCCCTTGCCGCGCAGGCCCTCGATCATGTCGGCGACCTCGAGCTCGGCGTAGAGACCACTCGCGCGCGCCTCCCTGATCATGCCGGACGACAGGTCGATGCCGATGAAATGATCGACCTGCCTGGCGAAGGCGGCGGCGGCAAGCCCGGTGCCGCAACCAAGATCGATGGTGCGCTTGAAGAAAGCCGGCTTCTTCGCGGCGACGCGCGCGGCCAGCACCGCCTTGAAGATCAGCGCCGGGGCGCGATAGCCGAGATCGTTGATCAGCACGTGCTCGAACCGCGGCGCGTACTGGTCGAACAGGGCCTGCACATAGGCCTTGGGCATCTCCGTCATCTGCACATCGCCGAGCCGTATCAGATGCAGGCCGGCACCATGCTGATCCTCCGGATCGGACTCCCGCGATTTACGAAAGGCCGCGATGGCCTTGTCGCGCTCGCCGAGTTKCTGACGAATCTCGCCGAGCGTGAACCAGGCCGAAGCAAAATTGGGTGCGAGCTCGATCGCCTGCTCCAGCAGGTCGGCGGCGGCAGGCAGATCGCCCTTGAGCTGGAGGTCGCGCGCGAACTCGAAGCGGCGGTCGGCCATGAGATCGCCGGAAGAGTGGAAAAGGCGCAGGGGCATTGGGAAACCGAGGTTCGTCATTGCCGGGCTTGACCCGGCAATCCATCAAAATGGAACTCTTTAGGGCGATGGATGCGCGGGTCAAGCCCGCGCATGACGACTTAATTTGAGGGGTCCGCTGACTATATGGTGCACATGCGTCCGCAAGACATCCTGTTGCCAGCTGCTGCCGGCCTGTGCTGCAAGCCCGGCGGCTTCCACATCGATCCCGTGCGCCCGGTCGAGCGGGCGGTGATCACCCACGGCCATTCCGACCATGCCCGCGCCGGCCATGGCGCGGTGCTGGCGACGCAGGAAACGCTGGACATGATGCGGCTGCGCTATGGCGAGAATTTTGCCGGCTCGACGCAGGCGATCCGCTATGGCGAGGAGATCTGGCTCGGCGATGTCAGCGTGAAATTCCACCCGGCCGGCCATGTGCTGGGCTCTGCCCAGATCGCGGTGACATGCAAGGACACCTGCATCGTCGCCTCCGGCGACTACAAGGACGCGCGAGATCCGACCTGCACGCCGTTCGAGCTCGTCCCCTGCGACGTCTTCATCACCGAGGCGACGTTCGGCCTGCCGGTGTTCCGGCATGGCGATGCGGCCGATGAGGTGAAGAAGCTGCTCGCCTCGGTCGCGCTGTTTCCCGAGCGCGCGCATCTCGTCGGCGCCTATTCGCTGGGCAAGGCGCAGCGCGTGATCGCGCTGCTGCGGCAAGCCGGCTATGACGCGCCGATCTATCTGCATGGCGCCATGGAGAAGATCACCGAGTACTATCAGAGCCGCGGGATCGCGCTCGGCGATCTCAGGCCGGTGCTGGGCGTGAAGAAGGCGGCGCTCGCCGGCACCATCACGCTGGCGCCGCCGTCGGCGACATCCGATCTCTGGACGCGCCGCTTTCCCGATCCCGTCACCGCCTTTGCGTCAGGATGGATGCGCGTGCGCGCCCGGGCGCGGCAGCGCGGCGTCGAATTGCCGCTGGTGATTTCCGACCACGCCGACTGGGACGGCCTCACCGCCACGATCGCGGCGACCGGTGCCGGCGAGATCTGGGTCACGCACGGYCAGGAAGACGCGCTGGTGCATTGGTGCAAGAGCCAAGGCCTGCGGGCGCAGCCACTTGATCTGGTCGGCTATGGCGACGAGGAGGAGAGCGAGACGCCGCTTCAAGACGAGGCCGAAGCATGAACCGCTTCGCCGAACTTCTGGACCGTCTCGCCTACGAGCCCGGCCGCAACAACAAGCTGCGGCTGATCACCGGCTATTTCCGCGAGGTCGGCGATCCCGACCGCGGCTATGCGCTGGCCGCGCTGACCGGCGCGCTCAGCTTCAAGCACGCCAAGCCGGCGCTGATCCGCGACCTGATCGCGTCGCGCACCGATGAGGTGCTGTTTGGACTGAGCTACGATTATGTCGGCGATCTCTCGGAGACGGTGGCGCTGATGTGGCCGAGACGTAGCGCAAACAATGTCGAATTGTTTCCGGGCCACCCCTCTCCCCTACCCTCCCCCGCAACGGGGGAGGGAGCGCAGCGGAACGCGGCGCTGTCAGCGAGCACAACAACTCATAGCGAATCCCAAAGTGATGGAGGCACGAGCCTCTCCGTTCCCTCCCCCCTTGCGGGGGAGGGTCAGGGAGGGGGGTACCACGGGAGAGATGCCAGCGATGCGCTCCACCCAAGCAACCACAACAACCCGCCGCCGCCGACCCTCACCGAAGTCGTTACCACGCTGCGCACGCTCGGCAAGACCGAGCTGCCGAAGCAGCTCGAACGCTGGCTCGACGAGCTCGACGAGACCGGACGCTGGGCGCTGCTGAAGCTCGTCACGGGCGCGCTTCGCATCGGCATTTCCGCGCGGCTGGCGAAGACCGCCGCGGCGGCGCTCGGCGACAAGGACCCGCATGAGGTCGAGCTGATCTGGCCGGGGCTCGCGCCGCCCTATCTCGACCTGTTCGCCTGGCTGGAAGGCCGCAGCGACAAGCCGGTCAATCGCGATCCCGCGCCGTTCCGCCCGGTGATGCTCGCGCATGCGATCGAGGACAGCGATTTCGCAGCGCTCGACCCCGCCGACTACGTCGCCGAATGGAAATGGGACGGCATCCGCGTGCAGGCGGTGGCAGGCCGCGACGACCGCGGCCACATCACGGCGCGACTCTATTCGCGCACCGGCGAGGACATCACGGGAAGCTTTCCGGATCTGGTGCCGTCGATGCGCCTGCCGGGCGCGATCGACGGCGAGCTTCTGGTCCTGCGCGAGGGCCGCGTGCAGAGCTTCAACGTCCTCCAGCAGAGGCTCAACCGCAAGGTCGTCTCGCCGAAGCTGATCAAGGAATTTCCGATCCATCTGCGCGCCTACGATTTGCTCGGCGACGATGCGAACGATTTGCGCGAATTGCCGTTCGCGGAGCGGCGCGAGCGACTTGAGACCTTCATCGGGAGACTTGGCGATCCCCGCATCGATCTGTCGCCCACCGTGCCCTTCGCAAGCTGGGAGGCGCTGACCGCCGCGCGCGCCGACCCCGCAAGCGCTGGCGCCGGCGAGGACGCGGACGCCGTCGAGGGCGTGATGCTGAAGCGGCGCGATGCGCCCTATTTGCCCGGACGGCCGAAGGGGCAGTGGTGGAAGTGGAAGCGCGACCCGCACATCATCGATGCCGTGCTGATGTATGCGCAGCGCGGCCACGGCAAGCGCTCGTCCTATTATTCCGACTACACCTTTGGCGTCTGGACCGAAGGTGAGACCGGCGACGAGCTGGTGCCGGTCGGCAAGGCCTATTTCGGCTTCACCGACGAGGAGCTCTTGCAGATCGACCGCTTCGTCCGCCGCAACACCACCGAAAAGTTCGGCCCCGTACGCCATGTCGTGCACGAGGCTGACAAGGGGCTGGTGCTGGAGGTCGCGTTCGAAGGCCTGCAGCGCTCGCCGCGGCACAAATCCGGCGTCGCCATGCGTTTCCCCCGCATCAGCCGCCTACGCTGGGACAAGCCGCCGCGGGAGGCCGACCGGCTGGAAACGCTGGAAAAGATGTTGAAAGCGGAAGCAGTCGAAGTGGAGGCGTGAACCCGGGCTCGATCCGGGATTAAAATCCCGTAAGCCGATTGACGCCCCGTTGCGGGTTCCCCATGTGCCTCGCGGTGCCGTATAATGGGGGTCGAATCCCCGAGGAGTTTCCAGATGGTCCAAGACGTCAGAGATTTGCCGGCCGGCCGCAGCGACGGGCTGAACCGCTTTCTCGGCGGCTCGCCGCTGGCGGTCGCATTTCGCCTGGTCCTGCTCTCGATCCTGGTCGGCGTCGTGCTGGCGGCGATCGGCTTCGATCCCTGGAACATCATCCACAGCATTCGCCTCCTGTTCCAGCGGCTGTGGGATCTCGGCTTCGATACCATCAACTGGCTGTGGCGCTACTTCCTGCTCGGCGCGGTCATCGTGATCCCGATCTGGCTGCTGTCGCGCGTCTTCGGCGCGCCGCGCCGCTAGGTCCGGGTCAAACTCAGGGAGCCCGCAGCCGATGCAACTGCGCTTTGTCGGCTGCGGCGACGCCTTCGGCTCGGGCGGCAGGCTCAACACCTGCTTCCACGTTGCAGGGCGCGAAGCCAACTTCCTGATCGATTGCGGCGCGTCGGCTTTGCCGGCGCTGAAGCGACTCGAGATCGATCGGAACGACATCGATCTGATCCTGATCACGCATTTCCACGGCGACCATTTTGCAGGCCTGCCCTTCTTCCTGCTCGACGCGCAGTTCTCGCGGCGGACGCGACCGCTGACGATCGCGGGCCCGCAAGGCATCGAGACGCGACTGCGGGAGGTGATGGAGGTTCTGTTCGAGCATTCCTCGAAGACCAGGCAGCGCTTCGAGCTCGCCGTCGTCGAACTCGCGCCCGAGCAAAGCCGCAAGTTCGGCGCGGTGACGGTGACGCCCTACCCGGTCGTGCACGGCGAATCCGGTGGCCCATTCCTGGCCTACCGCATCGAGGCCGAGGGCCGCACGCTCGCCTACAGCGCCGACACCGAATGGACGGAGACGCTCATTCCGCTGGCGCATGGCGCGGACCTTTTCATCGCGGAAGCCTATATGTACGAGAGGGTGGTCAAGAACCATCTCAGCCTGAAGACCTTGGAACAGCATTTGCCGGCAATCGGCGCAAAACGCCTCGTCCTCACCCACATGAGCGACGACATGCTGTCGCGCCTCGTCGATATCGAGCATCTCGCCGCCGAAGACGGCATGGTGCTCGTGTTCTGACATGCACGCGCCCGTTCCCCTCAAGATCGGATCCCGCCAGGTCTTCGCCATCGCGGGTCCTGCGATGGTCGCGAACCTCACCACGCCGCTGATCGGCGTGGTCTCGACCACGGCGATCGGGCGGCTGGACGATGYCACGCTGCTCGGCGGCGTGGCGATGGCCTCCGTCATCTTCGACWGCCTGTTCTGGCTGTTCGGCTTCCTGCGCATGAGCACGCTCGCCTTCACCGCGCAGGCCCTGGGCGCCAGCGAGACGCGCGAGCTGACCGCCATCCTGATGCGCGGCTTCATCGTCGCGGGCCTGATCGGGGCTGCGCTGATCGCGCTGCAACTGCCGCTGGCGGCCGTGCTGTTCGACCTGATGGGCGGCAGCGAGGGCGTCACGCGCGCCGCCAAGACCTATTTCATGATCAGGATCTGGTCGTCGCCGCTGGCCTTCGCCAACTACGTCATCCTCGGCTGGCTGGTGGGACAGGCCCGCGCCAATCCGGCGCTGCTGCTGCAGGTCGTCATCAACCTCATCAACATGGCTGCGACGATCCTGCTGGTGCTGGTCTACGACACCGGCATCGCAGGCGCGGCGGTCGCCGCACTGCTCTCGGAGACGATCGGCTTCTTGCTCGGCGTGATCGTCTGCCGGCGCTATGCTGATGGCGGCTTTGCGGTGCCCCTCGCCACGCTGTTCGACCAGGCAAAACTGATGCGACTGCTGGCGGTGAACTCCGACATCATGATCCGCACCGCGGCACTGATCGCCGTGTTCCTGTTCTTCACCGCCAAGGGCGCGCGCGCCGGCGACGTCACGCTGGCCGCGAACTCCGTGCTCAACAATTTCCTGCTGGTCAGCGCCTTCTTCCTCGACGGCCTTGCCAACGCGGCCCAGCAGCTCTGCGGCCGCACCTTTGGTGCACGCGATGCACGAGGTTTTTCGGATTCGACCCGGCTGGTGCTCGCGTGGGGGCTCGGCTTCGCGCTGGTGGTCGCGGTGCTGTTCGCGCTGTTCGGAACGGCGCTGATCAATGTCATGACCGCGAGCGAAGACGTCCGGCGGGCCGCGCGCGAGTTCCTGCCGTTCATCGTGCTGGCGCCGGTGCCGGGCGTGTTCGCGTTCGGCTTCGACGGCATCTATGTCGGCGCGACCTGGGCGCGCGAGATGCGCAATCTCATGCTGGCCTCGCTGGCGATCTTCCTCATCACCTGGTGGGCGCTGCAATCCCTCGGCAATGCCGGGCTWTGGTGCGCACTGATCGCGTTCTATGTCGCCCGTGGCGGCTTGCAGGGCGCGCGTTATCCGGCGCTGTATGGAGCGACGTTTCCGAAATCGTAGAAGACGTAGCCCGGATGGGGGTCTTCGCATCCGGAGGACAGATTCCCGGATTGCGCTACGCTCCATCCGGGCTACGCAGCTGCATCCGGGGCACGAGACTGCTCTACATCCCCGGCCAGTCTTCCGCCGTCAGCGTCGCGGCATCCGCGCCGACGATGTCGGAGAGCGAATCCCGGCCGGTGCGCAGCAATGTCGAGGTCAGGTCGCGCTTGATCTCCTCGACGAGGCCGAGGCCCTTGTAGACCAGCGACGAATAGAGCTGGATCAGGCTCGCGCCGGCGCGGATCTTCGTCAGCGCGGCGCCGCCCGAATCGACGCCGCCGACGCCGACCAGCGGAAACGCGCCCTCGACGCGCACATAGGTCTCCGCGACCATGCGCGTCGACAGGCGGAACAGCGGCCGGCCCGACAGGCCGCCCTGCTCCTTCGCCCGCATCTGCTCGCGCAGCGTGCTCGGCCGCGCGATCGTCGTGTTCGACACGATCATGCCGTCGACCCGGCGCGAGCGCGCGACCTGCACGACGTCATCGAGCTGGGCAAGGCTCAAATCCGGCGCGATCTTCAGCAGCACCGGCGTATCGCCGGCCTTCTGGCGCACCCGCTCGCGCGCGTCGATCACCCTTGCGAGGAGGTCGTCGAGCAGCGCACCTTCCTGCAGATTGCGCAGGCCCGGCGTGTTCGGCGAGGAGACGTTGATGGTGAAATAGCTCGCGACCGGCGCAAAGGCCTCGATCAGCTTGACGTAATCCGCAACGCGGTCCGGCGAATCCTTGTTGGCGCCGACATTGACGCCGACGATGCCGCCGTGCTGCGCGCGCGCGGCGAGCCGGCGCAGCGCGACATCCGCGCCGTCATTGTTGAAGCCCATGCGGTTGATGACGGCCTCGTCGCGCTCGAGCCGGAACAGCCGCGGCCGTGGATTGCCGCTTTGCGGCTTCGGCGTCACCGAGCCGATCTCGACGAAGCCGAACCCGAGGCGCAGCAGCGCATCCGGCACCTCCGCGCTCTTGTCGAAGCCCGCGGCCATGCCGATCGGATTGGCAAAGTTGAGCCCGAAGGCGCGCACCGCGAGCTTGGGATCGTCAGCGCGCGGCTTGACCGGCGGCAGGAAGCGCAGGCCCTGGATCGCCAGGCGATGCGCATCCTCCGGATCGAGCCAGCGCAGCACCGGCAGCGAAAGAGCATCGAAGGCGCGGATCACGGGGCAAGCTCCGGCACGTCGTGGCCGCCGTCCGAGCGCATGTTGAGGCTCGCCACCGAGATGACGGCGCCGACATCGAGCTCGCCATAGAGATGCGGAAACAGCTCCTCATTGCGCGAGCGCTCCCAGCGCAATGCGCTGCCGAGCGCATCGCCGTCGACCTCGACCAGGAACAGCGCGCGCTGCCCGAAATAATGCTTGCGCAAGGTCTCGGGAACCTGGGCGGCCGTCGAGAAATGGATGAAACCGTCGCGCGCGTCGTCCGCGCTGCCGCGGTACACGCCCTGCCGTTCCGCCTCGCGCCAGGCCGAGGCCGGACAGATTTTGTAGATCTTGACCACCTGATGTGGAGCCCTGTTTGCTCTTTGAGTCAGCTCGTTGAGTCTCTTGGGGTTTTTCGTCTCTTGCGGGTCTCAAAACCCGGCGCGACCGTAAAGGCGGCCCCTTCCGAACTCAAGACTTAGAGCCTATTCCGTTCCGATGAAATCGGAACGGGGTCTAAATTCTTGTTTTGACGCGGTTTCTTGACGCAAACCGGCGTCGACCTTCGCTTGAAAACGCTTTCGCCGCCGCCTCTTGCGCGAAAATCGGAAAACCGGTTGATTTGAGGACAGTTTTCCTGAGTTGCGACGGGCTGGACCTTCCATGGTCAGGCAGGCCAAAGCGCAGAGGATACTGACTCACGACCAGATCTGGGTCGCGCTGGATCGGCTGGCGGCGCGTGCCGGGCTGTCTCCTTCCGGCCTCGCCAAGCGGGCCGGGCTCGACCCCACCACCTTCAACAGGTCCAAGCGGATCACCTCGGACGGCCGCGAGCGCTGGCCCTCGACCGAATCGATCGCGAAAGCGCTGACAGCGACCGGCGCCTCGATCGACACCTTTGCAAGACTGATCGACGACGAGGCAGGCGACGGCCGCTCGGTACCGCTGCTCGGCTTCGCACAGGCCGGGGCGAGCGGCGCTTTCGACGAGGCCGGCCGTCCATCCGGCAAGGGCTGGACCGAGGTCGCGCTTCCCATCGCCGAGGACAGGCAGACATTTGCGCTGGAGATTGCCGGCGATGCGCTTGCCCCGACCTATCGCGACGGCGACATCATCCTGGTCTCCCCCGGCACACCGATCCGCAAGGGGGATCGCGTCGTGGTGAAGACCAAGGCGGGCGAGGTCACGGTCGCAACCTTGAAGCGCCGCACGGCAAAGGCGGTGGAATTGCAGCCGCTCGATGCCTCGCAAGCCGAGCGGACGATGGCGGTGAGCGACGTCGGCTGGATCGCGCGGATCGTGTGGGCGCGCCAATAGGTTCGCGGCGAGATCGCCGTTGCGACTCACCGCGCCTCTCGCCTAGGTTGCGCGCGCATCGCCAATCAAATTCATCTTGGGGGAATATGATGAATCGCCGTCACGCATTGAAGGCCCTCGCGGGCCTCGCGCTTTGTCCGGTCTGCAAGCCGGCCTTCGCCGCCGAAGGCGTGCATTGGAGCTATGAAGGTGCCGGTGCTCCCGCCAAATGGGGCGATCTCGACGCGGCCAACAAGGCCTGCGCGGTCGGCCTGCAACAATCGCCGATCGACATCGAGGCGACGATCAAGTCGCAATTGCCGATGTTGAAGCTGAACTGGGGAATGAGCGCCGACACCATCGTCAATAACGGGCACACGATCCAGCTCAACTTCGCCGAAGGCAGCACGCTCACGCTCGGCGACGTCAAATACAAGCTGCTCCAGGTGCACTTCCACCGGCCGAGCGAGCACATGATCGGCGGCAAGAATTTTCCGATGGAGGCGCATTTCGTCCATCGCAACGATGCCGGCGGTCTCGCCGTGGTCGGCGTGCTGATGGCCGAGGGCAAGCCGAACGCGGCCTTTGGCAAGATCGTCAAGACCATGCCGGCGGCGGAAGGGCCCGCGGTGAAAGCCGATGCGAGCATCGATCCCCACGCCATGCTGCCAACGAGGCTCAGCTACTTCCGCTATCCCGGTTCGCTGACGACGCCGCCCTGCTCGGAAGTGGTCGAATGGCTGCTGCTGGCCACCCCGATCCAGGTCGCGGCCGCCGACGTCGCCGCCTTCGCAAAGCTCTATCCGATGAACGCGCGCCCGGTGCAGAAGGACAACCGCCGCTACGTGCTGCGCTCGATCTGATCGGCACGTCACTCTGCGAGCCCGCCGCACTATGCAATGTCATTCCCCGCGAAAGCGGGGAATCCAGTACGCCGCGGCCTCTCGGCTTATAACAAAAGCCTCTGGAATACTGGATCGTCCGCCTTCGCGGACGATGACACCGAGGTGCGCTACGCGCTCCGCGCCAGCGCGCCGTCGATCATGTTGACCGCGTTCTGCACGCCGTACACCGCGACGAAGGAGCCGAAGCGCGGGCCCTTCTCCTGGCCGAGCAGCACCTGGTAGAGCATGTTGAACCAGTCGAGCGTGACGCCCGGACGGCCGTCCTTGCCCTTCTTGACCTGGTCGAGGAACGGCTCGCGGCGGCCGATCTCGTAGACGACGTTCTGGATGTCCTCAGCCGACGCATTCTGCGGCAACTGCGACAGCGCATCGCGCAGATCCTGGAGCGCCGCGCGTTCGATCTCGGTCGGCTCGCGGAACTGCTTCGTCGGCGCCACGAAGTCGCGGTAATAGTTGATGGCGTAGCCGACCATCGCGTCGAGCTTCGGATGCGTCTGCGGGCTCACGCCGGGACGATAGCGGCCGATGAAGCCCCACAGGGTCTCTGCGTTCTCCGCATTCGACGACGACACCAGCGTCAGCAGCAGCTGGAACGTCACGGGCATGTCGCCCTGTGGCGGCTTGCCGTGATGGATGTGCCAGACCGGATTGCCAAGCTGCTGCTTGCCATCCTGCTTGGGAAAGCCATCAATGAATTGCTGATAGTCGTCGACCTGGCGCGGGATGACGTCGAAAAACAGCCGCTTCGCCGCCTTCGGCTCGCGGTACATGAACAGTGACAGCGATTCCGGCGAAGCGTAGCGCAGCCATTCGTCGATGGTGAGGCCGTTGCCCTTCGACTTCGAGATCTTCTGGCCCTTCTCGTCGAGGAAGAGCTCGTAGTTGAAGCCCTCGGGCGGCGTGGCGCCGAGCGCCCTGGCGATCGCGCCGGACAGCTTCACGGAATCGATCAGGTCCTTGCCGGCCATCTCATAGTCGACGCCGAGCGCGACCCAGCGCATCGCCCAGTCGGCCTTCCACTGGCACTTGACGTTGCCGCCGGTGACGGGCGTCTCGACCTCTTCGCCRCTGTCCGGATCAACATAGGTCACCGTGCCCGCGGCGACGTCGCGGCGGATCATCGGCACTTGCAGGACGACGCCTGACGTCTTGCTGATCGGCAGGAACGGCGAATAGGTCGCACGGCGATCGGGCCCAAGCGTCGGCAGGATGATGTCCATGATCTTGTCGTAGGCGGCAAGCATCTTGAGCAACGTCGCGTCGAAGCGGCCGGACTTGTAATAGACGGTCGAGCTTGCGAACTCGTAGTCGAAACCGAAATGATCCAGGAATGCGCGCAAGCGCGCATTGTTGGCGTCACCGAACGACGGATGCTCGTTCGAGAACGGGTCAGGCACCGCCGTGAGCGGCCGCCCCAGATATTGCGCCAAGAGATCCTTGTTCGGCACGTTGTCGGGCACTTTCCRAAACCCGTCCATGTCGTCGGAGAAGGCGAGCAGGCGCGTCTTGATCTTGTCCTCGGTCAGCACGCGGAAGGCATGGCGCACCATCGAGGTGCGCGCGACCTCGCCGAACGTGCCGATATGCGGCAGCCCCGAGGGCCCATAGCCGGTCTCGAACAGCACCTCGTCCTTCGGGCTTTTCTTCAGCCGCGCGACAATGGCCTTCGCC
>NZ_JBFUES010000055.1:0-15548 GCF_056403875.1 Bradyrhizobium sp. P2_E8 | reverse complement strand
GGCCCGGAGAACTCGATCGGCAAGCTGGTCTCGGGCATGATGCTCCAGGACATCGCGACCTACGCCATGGACCTCCAGGGCGCGGCCGGCGTTCTCACCGGCAGYGACGAGGAGACGGTGCAGGGCCAGTTCCAGCAGATGCTGCTGTCCTCGCCCTCGATGCGCATCGCCGGCGGCACCGACGAGATCCTGCGCAACATCATCGCAGAGCGCGTTCTGGGCCTGCCGGGCGACATCCGCGTCGACAAGGACGTGCCGTATAACAAGATCCCGACCAAGGGGCGCTGATCTCAGATTGTAGGGTGGGTTAGCGAAGCGTAACCCACCTCTTTAATTTCCGCGAAGACAGAAGAGGTGGATTACGCCTTCGGCTAACCCACCCTACGAAGAAAAGAGCGCGAGCTAAACATGGATGCAAAAGTGAGCCAAACCCAAGACCGCATCGGCGTGCTCGAAGAGCTCCTCAACGAGCGCTACTCGGTGCGCGCCTTCCTGCCCAAGGAGGTCGATCGCGCCACCATCGAGCATGTGCTGAAGACCGCGCAGCGCACCGCGTCCTGGTGTAATAGCCAGCCCTGGCAGGTCATCATCGCCAGCGGCGAGGCCAAGGAGCGCTTTCGCCAGCTGATCTACAAGGAAGCCTCCGGCGGACTTGGCGACGATTACGATTTCACCCCGCCGCGCGAATATGTCGGCGTCTATCTCGATCGCCGCCGCGAAAGCGGGTTTCAGCTCTACAACACGCTCGGGATCCCCCGCGGCGACAGAAGCGGCTACGCCAAGCAGGCGCTGGAGAACTACAATTTCTTCGGCGCGCCGCATGTCGCTGTCATCCACACCAACGAACCGCTCGGCATCTACGGCGCGATCGATTGCGGCGCCTATGTCTCCAATTTCATGCTGGCCGCCCAGGCGCTCGGGCTCGGCACCATTCCGCAGGCCGCGCTGGCGCGGCACTCCGGCCTGATCCGCCGTCACTTCAATCTGCCCGATGACCGCCGCGTCGTTTGCGGCATCTCGTTCGGCTATGCCGACCACGCCCACAAGGTCAACAGCTACCGCACCTCGCGGGCGAGCGTCGCCGAGACCGTGACCTTCGCGGACGAGTGATCTAGCGGCTCAAGCAGCGCCATCAGACGCACGGAAAGGCGGCCGCGTGAACGGCCGCCTTTCCATTTGTCGCCTCAGTCCGATGACGGCCTGCCGTTATCCGCCGCTGCCGCCGATCACGGCGCGCACGGTCTCGTCGGGCCCGAAATCCTCGGCGCCGTCGACATAGAGCAGCGCGGCGAGTTTCGATCGTGCACGGTTGACCCGGCTCTTGATCGTGCCGACCGCACAGCCGCAGATCGACGCTGCGTCCTCATAGGAGAAGCCGGAGGCGCCGACCAGGATCAGCGCTTCGCGCTGGTCCTGCGGGAGCTTTTCGAGCGCGGTGCGAAACTCCTCGAACTCGAGATGCGCGTTCTGCGAGGGCTGTGTCTTCAGCGTCTTCGCATAATTGCCCTCGGCGTCCTCGACCTCGCGCCGCCGCTTGCGATAGTCGGAGCGGAACAGGTTGCGCAGGATCGTGAACAGCCAGGCCGGCAGGTTGGAGCCGGGCTGGAATGAGTCGATGTTGGCCAGCGCACGCAACAGCGTTTCCTGCACCAGATCGTCGGCGCGGTCGGCGTTGCCGCTGAGCGAGATCGCGAACGCGCGCAGACTTGGCACGKCCGCGAGGATGTCGTTACGCAGGGAGTCCGTGAGAGGCATTAATCCCTCCCATTGTTGTTGTCGTTGGATCCGCCCTCATTTTCCACGTGGGGTGTCGCTCCCGGCGCATCAAGCTTCTTGATCAGTTCCGCGAACCGATCCGGAACCCCCTGCCGGACGACGTCGTCGTACATGGCGCGGAGCTGATGCCCGATCCGGGATTGGATCTCCGGAGTGAGCCCTCCCTTGCCGGGGGTCGTGCTTTTGCTGACTTGAGACTTGAGATCTTTCATGACCTGTTCCACGTTTCCCCGAGTTAAGTGACTGTAAATTCGAGAAGTTTTCTCAACCGGGAGCCGTTCCCTGGATAGGCTCAATTCCAGGTTCGAGAAAAAGTTCCGCCAGCTACGGAACTTTTCTTGCCCTGAGGCGTAGTCAGCCCGAGCAGGGGAACCCGGGCCTCCCCTCGTGATCTCTCTAAGTCTTCTAAGGTCGGTCCGAAGATGAATGGAGTGGGGATGTCCCGTTCACAGCTTGTCGCTGAACACTTGCCGTTGTTGCGCCGGTATGCACGCGCCCTGACGGGCAGCCAGGCTTCCGGCGACGCCTATGTCGCAGCCATGTTGGAAGCCATGCTCGGGGATCCCGCCGTGCTCGACGAGAGCCATGGGCCACGGGCCGGCCTGTTCCGGCTGTTCACCCAGATCTGGAATTCCGTCTCTGTCAACGACGACGCCGAGGTGACGACCCTGCCGATGCCGCCGGAGCGGCGGCTGTCGAACATCACGCCGCTGCCGCGGCAAGCCTTCCTGCTGCTTTCGCTCGAGGGATTCTCGGAAGAGGAGGTCGGCTACATCCTCGGCACCGATGTCGCCGAGACGCGGCGGCTCGCGGACGCTGCGGGACGCGAGATGGCGGCGGAGATCGCCACCGAAGTGCTGATCATCGAGGACGAGACCTTCATCGCCATGGATCTCGAGAGCCTGGTGAAGAATCTCGGCCACAACGTCGTCGGCGTCGCGCGCACCCATGCCGATGCTGTGGCGCTGGCCAAGAACAGGCGGCCCGGCCTGATCCTCGCCGACATCCAGCTCGCCGACGGATCGTCGGGTCTCGATGCGGTCAACGAATTGCTGCGCACCTTCGAGGTACCGGTGGTGTTCATCACGGCCTATCCGGAGCGCTTCCTCACCGGCGAGCGCCCCGAGCCGGCGTTCCTGATCTCGAAGCCGTTCCAGCCGGCGATGGTGTCGGCGGTTGCGAGCCAGGCGCTGTTCTTCCAGCGCAACTCGCGCAACCGCGCCCCGAAGGCGCCGGCGGCGTAATCAGGGTGGCTGCGGCCTGAGATTGGTTGACGATCATCTGATCCGGCGTACCGCAAGGTGCGCCGGATTTTTCTTGCCGCGATTTCTTGCCGCGATTTCCTGGGGCGCCTTCCCGCGCTTGACGGCCGTCGATTTCGCCGCTCATACCTCTGCGGCGGCCCCCGCTGCGGCCCGCAACCGGAGATGTGCCCATGGACCAAGCGCTGCTCGATCGTCTCGCCATCCGCGATCTCGTCGAGAACTGGGCGGTGTGGCGCGATGCCGGCGACTGGGAGCGCTTTGTGACCGTCTGGCATGAGGAAGGCTGGATGTCGGCCACCTGGTTTCAGGGACCGGCGCGGGACTTCATCCGCGTCAGCCAGGAGGGCTTTGCCAAGGGCGTCCGCATCCTGCATTTCCTCGGCGGCACCAGCATCGATTTGTCCGGCGAGCGCGCCATTGCGCAGACCAAGATGACGATCTCGCAGCGGGCGCTCGTGCACGATGTGCTCTGCGACGTCGTCTGCACCGGGCGCTTCTACGATTTCCTGGAGAAGCGGCAGGGCCGTTGGGGCATCGTCCGCCGCCAGCCGATCTACGAGAAGGACCGGATCGACCCGGTCGATCCCGCTGCGACGCTCCGCCTCGACCAGACAGCGCTCGCCGCGTTGCCCGAAGGCTACCGCCATCTCGCCTACATGCAGGAGCTGATCGGCTACAAGGTCAAGCGCGACATGCCGGGCCTGACCGGCGCCGAGGTCGAGAAGCTCTATGGCGAGGGGCGGGCGTGGCTGGCTGGGAAGGCGAAGTGAACCCCAGACAAAAGTAAGGCGCGACTGGCATCACCACAGTCGCGCCCTACGTCGCCGGCTTATGGGGCAGGGGGGGAATAGCCGGCTGCTGAGATGACTCCCAGCCGCGAAAGTCGTTCCAGGGCTCCGGAAATATTTTTCGGGGCGCGACTTTTTTGCACACGGTTAAGTGATCGTTTCCGCCGAGAACCCCCGCTCCTCCGGCCGCGTTGTTCCCGCGATCGCCATGGGGCGAGGGGTCGACAGCCATGTCACAGATTCAAAAGGTATTTTTGGGCGCCGTCGCGATTGTCGCAACGCTCGGCGCGGTGCAGGTACAACTGGCCTCCGGCCATGATCTGGCCGACCGCTGGCAGGCGGTCGCCGACAAGCCCGGCCACGAGGTCAACCGGACCGGCAAGGCCGACCGGCTCGCCGAGATCAAGCCGGGAGTGGTTTCCACCCGCACCGTGTCGATGCGGCTAAACGACCTTGCCGATACCTCGGTGCTGCTGCGGGTCCCCGCGGTGATCGAGACCGGCAACGCCAAGCCGCCCGCGGCGCTCCAGAACCAGAACCAGAAGCAGGGCCGCAACAAGCCGACCATCGCTTGCGAGCCGATGGTCAGCTCCCTGACCGAGGTCGCCAAGCTGCTCCAGCCGGGCCGCTGCGTGACCTGATCGCCGGGGCCAAGGGACAGTTGCCTCTGTCACGGGCAGGGGCGGCTTCTCACGTCCTCTTGATCCGCTGTCTCATCGCGTTATATCCCGGTTTTCCCCTTTTCGATTGACCGGGTAAACGCATGACGACGTCAGATACGGCTGTGCATACGCAGCCATTCCAGGCCGAGGTTTCCGAGCTGCTGCACCTCATGGTGCACTCCGTCTATTCGGAGACCGACATCTTCCTGCGCGAGCTCGTCTCCAACGCCTCGGATGCCTGTGACAAGCTACGCTACGAGGCGATCGCCAGTCCGGCGCTGCTGGGCGAGGGCGACGCGCTCAAGATCCGCATCATCCCGGACAAGACGGCCGGCACGCTCACGATCGCCGATAACGGCATCGGCATGGAGCGGCAGGAGCTGATCGACCATCTCGGCACCATCGCCCGTTCCGGCACCAAGGCCTTCGTGTCCAAACTCAGGGAGGCCAAGGACGGCCTCGGCCTGATCGGCCAGTTCGGCGTCGGCTTCTATTCCGCCTTCATGGTCGCCGACAAGATCGTCGTCGTCAGCCGCCGCGCCGGCGAGAGCGACGTCTGGAGCTGGTCGTCCTCCGGCGGCTCCGGCTTCGAGATCGCCCGGGCGGGCGACGAGGAAGCGGCGCGCGTCGTGCGCGGCACCGAGATCGTCCTGCACCTGAAGGACGACGCCAAGAAATATCTCGAGGCCTACGAGATCGAGCGCATCGTCAGTGCCTATTCCGACAACATCCTGTTTCCCATCGAGCTCGTGCCGGAAGAGGGCGAGCCGCGCCAGATCAACTCGGCGAGCGCGCTGTGGCAGCGCTCGAAATCCGAGCTTTCGGCAGAAGACTACAAGAAGGCCTATCAGCAGATTGCGTCCGCCTTCGACGATCCCGCGATGACGCTGCACTACCGCGCCGAGGGCCGCTACTCCTACGCCGTGCTGCTGTTCGCGCCGTCGACCAAGCCGTTCGACCTGTTCGAGCCGAACCGCAAGGGCCGGGTGAAGCTCTACGTCCGCCGCGTCTTCATCACCGACGATGCCGACCTCTTGCCGGGTTATTTGCGCTTCATCCGCGGCGTGGTCGACAGCGAGGATCTCCCCCTCAACATCTCCCGCGAGATGCTGCAGAACAATCCGCAGCTGGCCCAGATCCGCAAGGCCGTGGCGACACGCGTCGTGTCCGAGCTCGAAAGCCTCGCCGAGAAGGACGCGGAGAATTTTGCCAAGATCTGGGACGCCTTCGGCGCGGTTCTGAAGGAAGGCATCTACGAGGATTTCGAGCGCCGCGAGAAGCTGCTGGCGCTGTCGCGCTTCACCACGACGTCAGGCGAGAAGCGGTCGCTGAAGCAGATCATCGCCGATTTCAAGCCGAACCAGACCGAGATCTATTATCTGGTCGGCGAGAGCATCGAGCGGCTGAAATCCAATCCGCGGCTGGAGGCGGCGACCGCGCGCGGCATCGAGGTGCTGCTGCTGTCCGATCCCGTCGATGCGTTCTGGACCTCGATGCCGACGGAGTTCGAGGGCAAGCCGCTGAAGTCGCTGAGCCAGGGCGATCTCAACCTCGATCTGATCCCGCGCGTCGACGACAAGGACGAAGCGAAGAAGGACGAGCCCGAGGCGGATGAAGCCGCCACCATCGCCGTGATCAAGGCCGCGCTCGGCGAGCGCGTCAGCGACGTCAAGGCTTCGACGCGCCTCACGAGCTCCGCCTCCTGCCTCGTCGCCGACAGCCAGGGCCCGAGCCGCGAGCTCGAGCGCATCCTGGCGCAGCAGAACCGCGGCATGCGCACCAAGCCGATCCTCGAGATCAATCTGCGCCATCCCCTGGTCACCGCGATCACCAAGGCGCAGGCCGGTTCGAAGACGGTCGACGATCTCGGCCTGCTCCTGCTCGAGCAGGCGCAGATCCTGGATGGCGAATTGCCGGAAGATCYGGCGGCGTTTGCGGCGAGGCTGAACCGGCTGGTGCTGCAGGGGCTCGGCTAGCCGCTACGCGTCAGGCCGGGGGCAAGTCCCGGCCGTGACGCCTGCGGGCTTGTGCAAGGCAACCGGCAAGACGGTCGCGTCTCTACAGCGCGCCATACTCACCTTGCCGTCATATGTCCTCGGGAACAGTCGCCTCCGGCGCGGTGTTATGCCATATGAGGTCGCCGGCATCAGAGTCGCCGGCGCCACCGATTTGAGGATTTCTCCATGCGCTTGCCCATCCTGACCCTCACCGCGATCTTCACGCTGCTGGGCGTAGCGGATGCCAGCGCGCAGAGATACGATCCGGCCTATCCCGTTTGCATGCACCGCTACACTGGCGGCGGCCCCGGCGGCGGGGGCAGTGATTATTACGACTGCACCTTCACTTCGTTGCAGCAATGCCGTGCCACGGCGTCAGGGCTCGCCGCGACGTGCGACGTCAATCCTTATTACGCCTTTAACGGGCCGCCGCCGCGCCGGCCCCACAAGAAGGTGTACTAGCGATCCGCACAGATCGCTCGATTGTGCGCCTCTCGGTGATGCGGCATCAGCCGCATCGTCGTCGATTTGCTATCGCAAGGGTCACGCCAGGCCGCGCGCCGGTCCCGTCGGCTTGGTAAAGGATGACCAGAGTTAATCGCGCACTAACGGGCTTTTACCTTGTCTCTTAACACCTGGGCAGGGCGCGCGGACTAAGCTGGCGGAACCAGCAGACACGTTCCGAAAGCATGAACGGCATGACCACCGGCGTCATCGAGCAACCGAAGGCCGCGCGCGCGCCATCGGCGTCAAAGATCTGGCTGAAGGCGATCGAGCTCACCGCGCGGATCGAGACGCTGCCGGGCAGGCTGTTTGCCGACGTCATCGACGATTGGGCGCAGCGTCAGCCCGATCGCGTTGCGCTGGTCACGGATGACGCAACGCTCGACTACGAAGGTTTGTCGAAACGCATCAACCGCTATGCGCGCTGGGCGCGCTCGGTCGGCGTCGCCAAGGGGGACACTGTCGGCCTGATCATGCCGAACGGCATCGACTATGTCGCCGCCTGGCTCGGCATCAGCCGCGTCGGCGGTGTGGTGGCGCTGATCAATACCAAGCTTGTCGGGCAATCGCTCGCCCATTGCCTCGATGTTGCGAGGCCCCAGCACATCATCGTCGCGCACGACCTGGTGGAGACGCTGGAGAGTGCGAAGCCGCATCTGAAGACCGAGGCCAAG
The DNA here is from genome assembly GCF_056403875.1 of Bradyrhizobium sp. P2_E8. Taxonomy (NCBI): domain Bacteria; kingdom Pseudomonadati; phylum Pseudomonadota; class Alphaproteobacteria; order Hyphomicrobiales; family Nitrobacteraceae; genus Bradyrhizobium; species Bradyrhizobium sp. P2_E8. The sequence goes on along the minus strand of NZ_JBFUES010000055.1, from coordinate 7,882 downwards.
GTCTGGACCCATGGCGATGCCCGCAGCGAACGTGCCATCGATGTCGCGCTTGCCGCTCTCGACGACGGCCCGCTTGATCCCGAAGAGCACGGCGACGTCACCATCGACGACCGTGCACTGCTGATCTACACGTCCGGCACCACGGGCCTGCCCAAGGCCGCCAGCATCAGCCATCGCCGAATCCTCAATTGGGGCTTTTGGTTCGCCGGCCTCACTGGCGCCGGGCCACAGGATCGGCTCTACGATTGTCTGCCGCTATTCCACTCGGTCGGCGGCATCGTCGCGCCGTGCAGCATGCTGGCCGCCGGCGGCTCGGTGGTCATCGCGGACAAGTTCTCGGCGTCGAATTTCTGGCCCGACATCGTGCGGCACGACTGCACGCTGTTCCAGTATATCGGCGAGCTCTGCCGCTATCTGCTCAAGGCGCCGCCGTCGGAATACGAAAACCGCCATCGCCTGCGGCTCGTCTGCGGCAACGGCCTGCGCGGCGACATCTGGGAGGACTTTCAGACCCGCTTCGCCATTCCCCGCATCCTCGAATTCTATGCGGCGACCGAAGGCAATTTCTCCCTGTTCAACGTCGAGGGCCAGCCGGGCGCGATCGGGCGCATCCCGCCGCTGCTCGCGCATCGCTTTCCTGCGAGCCTCGTCAAGCTCGACCCTGATAGCGGCGCGCCATTGCGCAATGAAGAGGGGCTTTGCATTGCCTCCGCCCGCGGCGAGGCGGGCGAAGCCATCGGCCGCATCGGCACGGCGGACCAAGGCGGCGGCCGCTTCGAGGGTTACACCGACGCGGGCGAGACCGAGAAGAAGATCCTGCGCGATGTCTTCGCCAAGGGCGATGCGTGGTTCCGCACCGGCGATCTGATGCGGCTCGACGACAAGGGCTTCTTTCATTTCGTCGATCGCATCGGCGACACTTTTCGCTGGAAGGGCGAGAACGTCGCGACCTCGGAGGTCAACGACGCCATCCGCGATTTTACCGGCGTCATCGACGCCACCACTTACGGCGTCAGCATCCCCGGCACTGATGGCCGCGCCGGGATGAGCGCGATCGTCGTGAACGAGGGTTTTGACGTCGCGGCATTGCCTGCGCATCTCGCGCGGCGCCTGCCGGCTTACGCCCGCCCGGTCTTCATCCGCATCTCACGCGAGCTCGATGCGACCGAGACGTTCAAGCAGAAGAAAGGCGAGCTCGCTCGCGAGGGATTTGACCCGGGCGCGATCTCCGATCCGCTGTTCATGCTCGATCCGAAGTCCGGCACCTATGTCGCACTCGATTCCAGCGCCTATGCTCAGATCGCGGGTGGTACGATGAGGCTCTAGCGGAACCAAAATCCGCCAGATAGGTCCAATTTTATCTGAATTGTCCAAGAAGCCATTTACTTCTGTCGGGTAAACAGACCCCATGGGGAGGCGGTCATCAAGAGCCGCCGCAAGACATCCGATCGATCAACAAAGCAAGGGGCAAGCCAGCCATGTCGGTAAGGTCCAAGGTCATAGAAGCGATCCAGCAGATCGCCAGGGAACAGCACGTCGCGCTTCCCGCACTCTCGGACGATCTGTCCCTGCACGAGACCGGTTTCGACTCCCTCGCCTTCGCGATCCTCGTCGCCCGGCTCGAGGACGAAACCGGCGTCGATCCCTTCACCATTTCCGAGGACGCAGCGTTCCCCGCCACGATCGGCGATTTCGTGCGGGCCTACGAAAATGTCCCCGCGTGAGACCTTTGCGCTTCGCGACAATCTCGGCGCGGAGCTGAAGGGCCGCACGCTGTCGGATGCGCACGATGTCGTGTCGCTGACCGACATCCTGTCGCAGACCGTCTTGGGCGGCCGCCTGCGCGAGCTGTCCGGCCGCGCCGTGCTGCTCAAAGTGTCCGACCAGCTCCGGTCGGGCATCGCCATGATCGAGCTCGACGGCATCGCCCGCCGCATGCTGCTCTGTCCGCCCGATCTCAACCCGGCCTATCTGGACGCGCTGATCGCGGATGCCGGGATCGATGCCGTCGTCACCGACGAGCCCGATCGCTGGGCCGAGACCGGCGTGCCGCTGGTCGTCACCGCTCGATTGCCGCTTCAAACCACCGTGCCCGCGCAGACCGAGCGCGCCACCGAATGGCTGATGCTGACCTCGGGCACGTCAGGCGTGCCCAAGATCGCCGGCCATACGCTGGAAGCGCTGACCGGTGCGATCGTCGCCGAAGGCCCCGCGCGCGGACCGGCGCCGGTCTGGGCGACGTTCTACGACATTCGCCGTTATGGCGGCCTCCAGATCTTCCTCCGCGCCATTCTCTCCGGCGGCTCCATGGTGCTGTCGGATCCGCATGAGGCGCTCGCCGATCACGTTACGCGGCTGAATGCGCTCGGCGTCTCGCACATCTCCGGTACGCCCTCGCACTGGCGCAAGCTTCTGATGAGCGGCTCGGCCGCGCAATTCGCGCCGGCTTACGTCCGTCTCTCCGGCGAGATTGCCGACCAGGCGGTGCTAGACGGCCTGAAGGCGGCGTTCCCCGATTCCTCCGTCGGCCATGCCTATGCCTCGACCGAGGCCGGCGTCGGCTTCGCCGTCAACGACGGGCTCGAAGGCTTTCCGGCCGACTATCTCGGCAACCGCAACGGCGTCGAGATGAAGGTCGTGGACGGCTCGCTGCGCATCCGTTCCACACGCACGGCGCATGCCTATATCGGCCGCAACGCCACCGCGCTCACCGACGACGACGGGTTTGTCGACAGCGGCGACATCGTCGAGCTGCGCGGCGACCGCTATTACTTCGTCGGCCGCCGCGGCGGCATCATCAATATCGGTGGGCTGAAGGTCCACCCCGAAGAGATCGAGGCGGTCATCAACCGCCATTCCGACGTGCGGATGTCGCGGGCCAAGTCGCGGAAGAGTCCGATCACCGGCGGCATTGTCGTCGCCGACGTGATCCTCGCCGACGGCACCGATCCGGCGCGCGCGCAGGAGATTCGYGACCAGATCCTRGATCAATGTCGTGCTCAGCTCGCTTCCCACAAGGTGCCGGCGGTGATCCGCTTCGTCGAGACGCTTGATGTCACCCCGGCCGGAAAATTGGCGCGCACCGATGCATAATGTCCTCGTCACCGGCGGCAGCCGCGGTATCGGCCTTGCGATCGGCAAGCGCCTCGTCGGCGCCGGCTACAACGTGATCGCTGCGGCGCGGCGCGAGAGCGACGAGCTCAAGGCGGCGATCGCTGAGTCCGAGGGTCGCCTGCATTTCCGCGCCTGCGATCTCGCGGTGATCGACGCGATTCCCGCTTTCGCAAAGCTCGCGCGTGACGAATTCGGCCCGATCTACGGCCTTGTCAACAATGCCGGCCTCGGCACCGAAGGCCTGCTCGCCACCATGCACAATTCCGAGATCGAGGCGCTGGTGCAGCTCAACGTGCTGTCGCCGATCATCCTCACCAAATATGTCGCGCGGCAGATGATGGCCGATGGCGCAGGCCGCATCATCAACATCTCCTCGATCATCGCGACCACCGGCTATAACGGCCTGTCCGTCTATGGCGCGACCAAGGCCGCCGCCACCGGCTTCACCCGCTCGCTCGCGCGCGAGGTCGGCAAGCTCGGCATCACCGTGAACGCGATCGCGCCTGGCTTCATCGACACCGAGCTGACCCACAATCTCTCCGACGAGGGACGCAAGCGCATCGCGGGGCGAAGTGCATTGCGCCGGCTGCCGGAGACGGAAGACGTCGCACGCATGGTGGAATATCTGCTTGGCGAGGGTGGCCGCAACGTCACGGGCACCGTGTTCACGGTCGACGCCGGGAATACGGCGTAAAGCGGAACTTCATCGCCACAATTGCATTGATTCGGCGCAATGACATTCGACCGGATTTGGTCGTAAGATGCCCCCGCAATCGATTGGGTTACGTCAATCGATCTGCCCCAATCGACAGGGAGCAGTCCATGACCATGCGAAACATGACCGCTTCAAATCAGGGCCGGACGGAGCAAGCGTGCGCGAAGCCGGACGACGTCCGTTGTCCGCCGATGACGCATCAGAATTCCGGCGGTCACGGTCACGAGATGTATCCGCAGCAATTCGTGCGCCTGGTCGGTTGCCATGACGCGTCTGTCGAGGCCTTGCGCAAGCGTGAGGATGAGAAGCTGCACTAGTCGCTCACGTCCGATGCTTCGGCAGGTCAATCCGTTCATGTGAGAATTCCGGCGGCCCTTCGGTGAGGCGGCGGATGCGGCGCTCGCGTTCGTCCTCCGGCAATGCGGGATCGAGCAGTCCCTCGATCTCGTGCACCGCGAGCTCCTCGAGCCTGGTCGCGTCCGAGGCGACCGTGGACCCTGATGCCGGTGCGGCAGGCGCAATCCTCAGGCCGAGCTCGACCAACTTGCAGATCGCATCCGAGCGCGACAGTTGATGGGCCTCGGCCCAGGCATCGACGCTGGCGGTCAGCACCTCAGGCATTTTCACCGCACTGACCGCATCGAGCCCTGTGCGTCGGCGTACCGGCGAAGTGGAGTCCTTGTTGCCAATATCAGACACCCCGATCATCCCGCGCAACCATTTCAGATAGCTCAACCGTAAACGTCATTTGCGGCCGGCTGTTTGATGCCGATCAATGACGAACTGCGGCATTGCGGCGCGGTGCGATCTTGTTGTCCGCCTCCATTTCGGCCAATGATCGGGACTTCGGGGCGCGTCGGCCGGCGAACCCGAATCGATCCTGCCACGTATTTCTCCTGGACGCGTCCCAACCATTCGGCATCACCCGATGACATCAGGCGAATCCTTCTATGGCGGCATTCCCGTCTTCCGCGGCTTCACCAGCCTGATGGACCCCGCGCTCTATGCGCCGCTGCCGGATGACTGGAGCATCGGTGTCGCCGACATCGTCGATTCCACCAAGGCGATCGCGGCGCAGCGTTACAAGGCGGTCAACATGGCTGGCGCCGCCGTGATCGCGGCGGTGACCAATGCGCTGGAGGGACGGGAATTTCCCTTCGTGTTCGGCGGTGACGGCGCCAGCTTTGCGGTCGCGCCCGGCGATCTCGATCGCGCCCGCGACGCGCTGGCTGCGACCGCGACCTGGGTGCGGGAGGATCTCGATCTGACGATGCGTGTTGCGCTGGTGCCGGTGAGTGCGATCCGGGCGCAAGGTCTCGACGTGCGCGTCGCCCGCTTCGGTCCGTCGGCGAACCTGTCCTATGCGATGTTCTCCGGCGGCGGGCTCGCCTGGGCCGATGCCGCGATGAAGCGCGGCGAGTTCGCCGTCGCCGAGGCGCCGGCCGGCACGCAGCCGGATCTGTCCGGCCTGTCCTGCCGCTTCGAGGTGATTCCGGCCGCGCGCGGCCTGATCCTGTCGGTTCTGGTGATGCCGGTGCGGGCTGCGGACCCGCTGGCGTTCCGCAAGGTGATCGAGGACGTCATTCACCTCGTCGAGCGCAGCCCGGACGGCGCCCGTCCGGTGCCGCCGCAGGGGCCGCCGCTGAAATGGCCGCCGCAGGGGCTGGACTATGAAGCCCGCACCAAGCGCGGCGGCCCGCTGCTCGCGCGCCGCGCCGGCGTGCTGGCCTATACGCTGTTCGCCTATCTGATCATGCGCTTCGACATCAAGGTCGGCGGCTTCGTGCCGAGCCTCTACAAGCGTCAGGTGGTCGAGAACTCGGACTTCAGGAAATATGACGACGGCCTGCGCATGATCCTCGACTGCACGGCCGAGCTCGAACGCGCCCTCAGCGATCGTCTCGCGGCTGCCGCGCGCGACGGCATCGTTCGCTACGGCCTCTACCAGCAGGACGCCGCGATGATGACCTGCTTCACGCCGTCCGCGCTGCGCAGCGACCACGTGCACTTCATCGACGGCGCGCGGGGCGGCTATGCCTCGGCGGCGACGGCCCTGAAGGCCATGATGGCTTGAAGCGCTAGCGTCCCGAGCGCGTCCAGGTCTCGCCGCCGCAGAGCGCGCCGACGCAACCTTCGACCCGCAGCGAATCTGCCGATATCGCCGTGACGCTGCTCGCATAGGTGCTGCCGTCGTCGGCATTGTAGATCTGGCCCGACCATTTGTTCGGCCCCGCCGGCTGCATGCCGCTGAACAGCGGCAGGCCGATCATCGGCCGTTTCGCCAGCGCAGGATTGGGATTCTTGCTGTCGGTGGCGGGCTGGCCGGTCGCGGTGTCGGCGGGCTCGCGCAGCCAGACGATATGGCCGCAGATGCCGCCGCTGCACTTGCTGATCTTGACGCGGGCATCGCCGGCCTGCGTCAGCCAGGTCCCGTCGGCGCTCTGCGCTTGGGCGGCAGTCGCGCCAAGCAGCGCAGCCAGAAGGACGATGAGAGTAGCGAATCTGGTATTCATGGAGATGCCCCGAAGTGGAGCGCCTCCATAGCAGCCTAGCGGGATAGCGCAACCCTGGATGGAATCACATTCCCGCGCTTATTTGCCTGCGCTCATTTGCCCCAGCGCGCGAAAGCGACGGAGGCCGCGGTCGACAGCCCGAACACAATCATGGCGCCGCCGACCAGCGCGAACAAGGTCCAGGCCGGCGCCTGCGCCATCATGAGGCCGATGCCTCCGATCGCGACGATCAGAAGCCGCGCGGTGGAGGCCAGCACCGGTCCGCCGACGCGCGCCGCGCCCTGCGATGAGAAGTACAGCGACACGCCCATGCCGAAGAACGCAAAGGCCGGGCCGGCCCAGTGGAAATAGCTGTGCGCGGCGGCGGTGACGCCGGGGTCGGCCGTGAAGAGCGACACCCACAGCGCGGGATCGAGCGCGATGACGAGGCCGATCAGGCCGACGGTGAGGGCGGACGCCGCGGCTGCGGTCCAGGCCACGCGCCGTGCGCGCTTCACATGTCCGGCGCCGATCGCCATGCCGACCATCGGCACCGACGCGATGCCGATGGCAAAGGTGATCGGGATCAGCAGAAATTCCAGCCGCGAGCCGATGCCGTAACCGGCCAGCATCTCGGTGCCGAACGTTGCCAGAATCTTCGTGAAGATCAGGATGGTGAGCACGGTCTGGAGCGGCGAGAGGCAGGCAACCGCGCCGACCCTGAGAATGTCCAGAAACATCGCGCGCTCAAAATGAAACGCGCGGAAATCCAGCGGCAGCCGGCTGCGGCCGGACAGGAGATACCAGAGGAAGAAGATCGCGGCGCAGCTGAATGCGATCAACTGGCCGGCGGCGACGCCCGGCATGCCGAATTGCTTCACGCCGAACAGGCCGAGCCCCAGCGTGCCGCCGAGCGCGATCTGGAGCACGCTCACCCCGATCAGCGTCATCGAGGGCAGGCGCATGTCGCCGGTGCCGCGGATCACCGAGGCCAGCGTGTTGACGAGCCAGATCGCGACCGCGCCGGAGAACAGCACCCGCGAATAGCCGCTGGCTTCCTCGAGCACGCGCTCGCGGCCGCCGAGCAGCGTGAAGAACGAGCGGCCGAAGACGAGCATCATCACCGTGAAGAACAGCCCGCCGCAGAGGCCGATGATGGTGGCATGCAGCGCCAGGGTCGCGGCGCGGCCGCGATCCCCGGCGCCGAGCGCGCGGCTGATCGCGGATGAGACGCCGCCGCCCATCGCGCCCGCGCTCATCATCTGCGTCAGCATCGCGAACGGGAACACCAGCGCGATCGCCGCGAGCGGGATGGTGCCGAGCCGGCCAATATAGGAGGTCTCGGCGATCGCAACCAGCGTCGAGCCGACCATCGCGATCATGTTGGGGATCGCGAGCCGCAGCAGCGTCGGCAGGATCGGCGCCGTCAGCAGGCTGGCGATGGGGGAGGCGACCGGTGCACGCGGCGGTGCGGCGTCTATGGGGGCGTCGATCGTCATGTTCACCGGGCGGAATATTGAATGATAAGCGACATATTATAAGGCGTGCGGCTGGCGCGCCA
>NZ_JBFUES010000054.1:0-15563 GCF_056403875.1 Bradyrhizobium sp. P2_E8 | reverse complement strand
CCGCAGTCGAGCGCGCCCCTGAAGATGAAGGGAAAGCAGAGAACGTTGTTGATCTGGTTGGGATAATCGGATCGTCCCGTGCCGATGATCGCATCTGGACGAACCGCCAGCGCATCTTCCGGCATGATTTCCGGAATCGGGTTGGCCATGGCAAAGATCAGGGGATCCCGGGCCATCCGCTTGATCATGTCTTGCGTCAGCACCTTGCCGGCTGACAGGCCGAGAAAGATATCGGCGTCCTGGATAATCTCGTCGAGCGTTCGCGCCTGCGTTTTCACCGCATAACGCGCCTTGTTCTCGTCCATGCCTTCTGTGCGGCCGGCATAGACGACGCCTTTCGCGTCCGTGACGATGATACGGTGCTGCGGAAGACCGAGGCTGACGATGAGATCAAGACACGCCAGCGCGGCAGCGCCGGCGCCGGAGCATACCAGCTTCACGCCGGCGATGTCCTTCTTGACCAGCTTCAATCCGTTGAGGATTGCCGCCGCAGCGATGATCGCGGTACCGTGCTGGTCATCGTGAAAGACCGGAATCTTCATGCGCTYGCGGAGCTGCTGTTCGATGTAGAAGCATTCCGGCGCCTTGATGTCCTCCAGGTTGATGCCGCCGAAGGTCGGCTCCATCCGGACGATGGTTTCGATCAGCGCGTCGGGGTCCTCCTCGGCGAGCTCGATGTCGAAGACATCGATGCCGGCGAACTTCTTGAACAGGCACGCCTTGCCTTCCATGACGGGTTTGCCAGCCAGAGCGCCGATATTACCAAGCCCAAGCACAGCGGTGCCGTTGGTGACGACGGCCACCAGGTTGCTGCGCGCGGTCAGCTGGTCCGCCTGTGACGCGTCCTTGGCGATAACAAGACAGGGCTCCGCGACGCCAGGCGAATAGGCCAGCGACAGATCGCGTTGCGTCGCCATCGCTGTGGTCGGCACGACCGAAATCTTTCCCGGCCTCGGCAGGCGATGATATTCGAGTGCGGCTTCCCTCAGATCCTGGTCCATCCTATTCCCCGTTCTTACGCTTGTTCGATGGGCGGATATGCCCCTATCGCCTTCGGCAGGTCGATCTCAGGTGCTTCCGCCACGCGCCCGCATCGCGGCCATTCCCTCGTCGAAACGCCGCCGCAATATGTCGATCGTCTGCTTCTGCTGTTCGGTTGCGGTCTCGGCGAGCTGCCGCATGTTGGCGAGCGCCGTCTCGAAGCCCTGTCGTGCGATCTCGGCGCGCCTTCCCGCCGCGGTCTCGTTGCCTGCCTCGGCCGCGATCGCCGTCATCGTTTCCTGAAAGAACTCCGCCTGTCGCGCCATCAGGTTTCGCCAGCTCTCATAGGCCGAGCGGTTGACCTCGATCAGGGCGTCGATGTTCTTCTTCTCCATATCGAGCAACGCCTTCATATCGACGCCGCTGATCTGGCAGGATTCGATGAGCTTGGCGATGTCGAGCCCCGGGAGGCCCCAGTCGGCAGCTCCTGTGTTCGGTTTGCTGTCGGACATCTCTCTCTCCCTCATTGGTCGTTACTGCTCCGCTTGATTGGGCGGGATCGGCGCGGGTCGTCCCTCAGCATCCAGTGCAACGAAGGTGAAGATTCCCTCCGTCACCTTCACACGTTCCCCCAGGCGCCTGCGCAGCGCCCAAGCCTCCAGGCGGATCGCCAGCGACGTGCGCCCGATACGCTCGGGCGACGCGTAAACGCACAGGACATCCCCCACATGGACCGGCTTGATGAAATGCATCGCCTCGATCGCCACCGTGGCGACACGCCCTTGCGCGCGCTGGCCGGCATGGATGCCGCTCGCGATATCCATCTGCGAAAGCACCCAGCCGCCGAAGATATCGCCGCTCGGATTGGCGTCCGCCGGCATGGCGAGCGTTCGTGTCGTGAGGTCCCCTCGTGGATGGATTGACATCGCGGTCGCTCAAGCCATGTGTTGGCCGCCATTCGCTGAAATCGTCGAGCCGGTGATGAAGCCGGCATCATCAGAGGCCAGAAACACGACCACTCGCGCGATCTCATGCGGCTCGCCCAAACGGCCGACCGGGATCTGCGGCAGGATGTTCTTGGCCACCACGTCCGGGTTGATCGCCTTGACCATCTCGGTTGCGATATAGCCCGGGCAGATCGTGTTGACCGTGATCCCGGCCCGCGCGCCCTCCTGGGCCAACGCTTTGACGAAGCCGATGTCACCCGCCTTCGCGGCGGAGTAGTTGACCTGGCCCATCTGGCCCTTCTGGCCGTTGATCGAGGAGATGCAGATCACCCGGCCGAACTTGCGCTCGCGCATGGCTTCCCAAACCGGCCGGGTCATGTTGAAGAGCGAGTTCAGGTTGGTGTTGATGACCGCGTACCATTGCTCTGGCGTCATCTTGTGGAACATTCCGTCCTTGGTGATCCCGGCGTTGTTGACGAGCACGTCCACCGGTCCGAGGTCCGCTTCAACCTGTTTCAGGCCGGCGGCGCAGGCCTCGTAGCTCGACACGTCCCATTTGTAGACGTTGATGCCGGTCTCGCTCTTGAACCTGGCGGCCGCTTCGTCATTGCCTGCATAACTCGCAGCCACCCTGTAGCCGGCCGCCTTGAGTGCAACCGAGATTGCTTCACCTATGCCGCGCGTTCCGCCGGTCACCACCGCAACCCTGGACATGATCCTCTCCTGATCCTGATTGGTTCGTCTTGTATTCGCTCGGCTCTCGCGAGCCTTGGTCCCTCGCGGACGGCGAGCGCCCTCCGCGCCACATTGCGGCTTACGCCTGGCCTAGCGCTCGACCGTCAGAGCGACGCCCATGCCGCCGCCGATGCACAGTGTGGCGAGGCCTTTCCTGGCGTTGCGTTTCTGCATCTCGAACAGCAGCGTCGTCAGCACGCGCGCTCCGGAGGCGCCGATCGGATGACCGATGGCGATCGCGCCGCCGTTGACGTTCACGATCGACGGATCCCAACCCATGTCCTTGTTGACGGCGATCGCCTGYGCCGCAAAGGCTTCGTTCGCCTCGACGAGATCGAGATCCTTGACCTTCCAACCGGCTTTCTCGAGCGCCTTGCGCGAAGCAGGGATCGGGCCGGACCCCATCACCGCCGGGTCGACGCCCGCGGTGGCCCACGAGACGATCTTTGCGAGCGGCGTGAGACCGCGCCTTCTGGCTTCATCCGCGCTCATCAACACCAGGGCAGCCGCGCCATCGTTGATGCCCGAGGCGTTGCCGGCGGTCACGGAGCCTTCCTTGTTGAAGGCGGGCTTCAGCTTGGCAAGCGCGTCCTGCGTCGTGCCGGGGCGGATGTATTCGTCCTGATCGACGACGACGTCGCCCTTCCGGGTCGTGACGGTGACGGGAACGATCTCGTCCTTGAACCGGCCGGCCTTCTGGGCGTCCTCGGCCTTGTTCTGCGAGGCGGTAGCGAACGCATCCTGCTCTTCCCGGGTGATCTGCCATTTGGCGGCGACGTTCTCGGCGGTGACACCCATGTGATAGCCTTGGAACGCATCCAGCAGGCCATCCTTCAGCATGGAATCGACGAACTTGACGTCGCCCATCTTGGTGCCGTTGCGCAGGTGCGACAGGTGCGGGGCCATCGACATGGACTCCATGCCGCCCGCGACGATGACCTTGGCATCGCCGTTGGCGATCTGCTGCAGGCCGAGCGCGACCGAGCGCAGGCCCGAGCCGCAGAGCTGGTTCATGCCCCACGCCGTCTTCTCCTGCGGAATGCCGGCTGCCATGGCGGCCTGCCGTGCCGGATTCTGCCCCTCACCGCCGGCGAGGACCTGGCCGAGAATGATCTCGTCGACCTCTTCAGGGGCGACTTTGGCGCGCTCGAGGGCGCCCTTGATCGCCACAGCACCGAGCTCGTGCGCGGTGAGCGAGCCGAATGCTCCGTTGAATGAGCCAACCGGCGTACGCGCCGCAGAAACAATTACTACGTCCGTCATGATCAATTCCCCGTTCTCTTCTGATTTGAACGAATGGCCATTTACGCCGCGCCGCCGTCAGAAACCTCGTCCCTCGGTGACGGCGGTCTCGAAGTCCGTTGGATCGATGTCCCGCTCGAGCCCGGCACGCAACTTATCGCGGTCGAGCTCGCCCTCCCACCACGCCACCACCACGCAGGCGACGCCATTGCCGCAGAGGTTGGTCAGCGCCCGGCATTCGCTCATGAACTTGTCGATGCCGAGCACGATTGCCATGCCGGGGAGCAGCTCGGGCCGGACAGCCGCGAGCGTGCCTGCGAGCGTGATAAAGCCCGCACCCGTGATGCCCGAAGCACCCTTGGAGGTCAGCATGGCAACGACGAGGATCGTCATCTGTTCGCCGAAAGAAAGTTCGACGTTCATCGCCTGGGCGATGAAGAGCGTCGCCAGCGTCATGTAGATATTGGTGCCGTCGAGGTTGAAGGAGTAGCCGGTTGGCACCACCAATCCGACGACGGATTTGGAGCAGCCGAGCTTCTCCAGCTTCTCCATCATTTGCGGAAGCGCGCTCTCCGAGGACGAGGTGCCGAGCACGATCAACAACTCGTCCTTGATGTATTTAAGGAACTTGAAGATCGAGAAGCCGGCGATACGGGCGATGATCCCGAGCCCAACGACCACGAACAGAAACGCAGTGAGATAGAAAGTCGCGATCAGGCCGGCGAGATTGCCGAGCGCCTGGGGGCCATAGCGACCGATCGTATAGGCCATCGCACCAAAGGCACCGATGGGCGCGACCTTGACCACGATCGAGATGACGCCAAACATCGCGTGGGCGACATCGTCCACGAACGAGCGGACGGTATGAGCCCGCTCGCCGAGCCCCATCAGCGCAAACCCGAACAGGATGGCGAACAGTAGGACCTGCAGAATCTCACCTTGCGCGAATGCCCCGACTACCGTGTCCGGGATGATGTGGAGGACGAAGTCCACCGACTTCATCTCGCTCGCCTGCTTGGCGTAGCCGGCGACAGCTGCAGCGTTCGACTGCCCCTGGAAACCCGCTCCCGGATGCAGCACGTTGGCGACGATCAGGCCCAGCGCCAGCGCAAAGGTCGACACAACCTCGAAATAGATCAACGCCTTGACCGCGACCCGGCCAACCTTCTTGACCTCGGAAATGTGGGCAATGCCGGAGACGACCGTACAGAAGATGATCGGCGCAATGGCCATCTTGATGAGCTTGACGAAGCCGTCGCCCATCGCCTTGATCCAGTCGTTCTTGCCGAGATCCGGCCAAAGCCAGCCGACGATGACGCCGAGCACGATCGCCGCAAGAACCTGAACATAGAGAACCCGGTAGAACGGCTTCTTTTGCGTCGCAGCTATCGCTCCGGACGCCGCGGTGGTCGCTACAGACATGTGTCTCCTCCCTGATCTCGCTGTGTCCTGCGTTAGCAGGCCGCGCTATTTCTTCTTCTGCGGCGGCAGATCGGTGCAGTGGCCCTCAAAGACCTCCGCTGCCATTCCGATGGACTCGCCGAGCGTCGGATGCGGATGAATGGTCTTGCCGATATCGGCCGGCTCACACCCCATTTCGATCGCAAGGCAGACCTCGCTGATCAGATCGCCCGCATGCGTGCCGACGATCCCGCCGCCGATGACGCGATGCGTCGCTGTGTCGAACAGCAGCTTCGTGAAACCCTCGTCGCGGCCATTGGCGATGGCGCGGCCGGACGCCGCCCAGGGGAATACCGATTTGCCAAACCTGATGCCCTCGGCCTTGCACTCGTCCTCGGTCTTGCCGGCCCAGGCGACTTCGGGATCGGTGTAGGCAACGGACGGAATCTGCCGCGCATCGAAACACGACTTCTCGCCGTAAGCCACTTCCGCGGCCACATGGCCTTCATGCACGGCCTTGTGCGCCAGCATCGGCTGCCCCACGATGTCGCCAATGGCAAAAATGTGCGCCACGTTGGTGCGCATCTGCTTGTCGACGTCGATGAAGCCTCGATCGGTCACCGCAATACCGGCCTTCTCGGCGCCGATATTCTTGCCATTCGGGCTTCGGCCGACCGCCACGAGAACGAGGTCATAGACCTGCGGCTCGGCAGGCGCCTGCTCGCACTCAAATCGCACCTCGATCCCGGCCTCGGTCGCCTTCGCGCCGACCGTCTTGGTCTTCAACATGACCTTGTCGAAACGGCGCGCGTTCATCTTCTCCCAGACCTTGACCAGGTCGCGGTCGGCTCCCAGCATCAGGCCGTCGAGCATCTCGACGACATCGATGCGCGCACCGAGCGTCGAATAGACCGTCGCCATTTCGAGTCCAATGATGCCGCCACCGATCACCAGCATGCGCTTGGGGATCGATTTCAATTGCAACGCGCCGGTCGAATCGACGACGCGCGAGTCCTCGGGCAGAAACGGCAGCTTCACAGCCTGGCTGCCGGCGGCGATGATGGCCTTGGCGAACTTGATCGTTTTCTTGCCGCCCGCCGAGACAACTTCGAGATGATGCGGATCGAGGAAAGCACCGATGCCGGTCACGACCTCGACCATGCGGGCCTTCGCCATGCCAGCGAGACCGCCAGTCAGCTTCTTGATCACGCCGTCCTTGAATCCGCGCAGCTTGCCGAGATCGATCTGCGGCGTGCCGAAGGAAATTCCATGATCAGGAAGATGCTTGACCTCGTCGATCACGGACGCCGTGTGCAGCAGCGCCTTGCTCGGGATGCAGCCGACATTAAGACACACGCCGCCGAGCGTATCGTAACGCTCGACCAGCACCGTCTTCATGCCGAGGTCGGCAGCGCGGAAAGCGGCCGAGTAGCCACCGGGACCGGCGCCCAGCACCAGCATGTCGCATTCGATATCGGCTTTGCCGGAATAGGACGCGGCGGAAGGCGCGGCTAATGGCGGACCGGGGGCTGCGGCCGGTGGCGACGCTGGTGCCGCCTTCGGCGCAGCCGCCGCGCTCTCTGCCTCCAGCACAAGGATCAGCGATCCTTCGCTCACCTTGTCGCCGGTCTTGACCTTCACGTCCTTGACGACGCCGGCGTGAGAGGATGGGATCTCCATCGACGCCTTGTCGGACTCGACCATGATGAGGCTGGTGTCGACCGCCACGGTCTCGCCCGGCTTTACCATCACCTCGATCACCGCAACGTCCTTAAAGTCGCCGATATCCGGGACCTTGACCTCGATCTGAGCCATGCTGCTCCCCTCCCGATCTCAGAACAGCACGCGCCGGAGATCGGCGAGCACGCTAGCGAAATAGACGTTGAAGCGCGCAGCCGCCGCACCGTCGATCACGCGGTGATCCCAGGACAGCGACAGCGGCAAGGTCAGACGCGAGGTCCAGGTCTTGCCGTCCGCCGAATGCTGCTTCCAGTAGCCCTTGCAGACCCCCATGATCGCGACTTCCGGCGCATTGATGATCGGCGTGAAGTAAATGCCGCCGATGCCGCCGAGCGACGAGATCGAGAAAGTGCCGCCTTGCATCTGGTCCGGCTTGATCTTGCCCTCGCGCGCAAGCTTGGCGAGCCCGTTCATCTCGTTGGCGATCTCCGGCACCGACTTCTTGTCGGCGTCGCGGATGACAGGCACCATCAGTCCGTTCGGCGTGTCCGCTGCAAAGCCAATGTGCCAGTAATTCTTGTAGACCAGCGTGTCGCCGTCGAGGCTGGCGTTGAATTCCGGAAACTTCTTCAACGCCGCAACGGCCGCTTTCATCATGAACGGCAGCAGCGAGAGCTTGACGCAGCTCTTCTCCAGCTCCTTGTTCATCTTGACCCGAAACTGCTCGAGTTCGGTGATGTCGGCCTCGTCATGGGTGGTGACGTGCGGAATGACGACCCAGTTGCGATGCAGATTGGCAGCCGAGATCTTCTTGATGCGGCCGAGCTCCTTGCGCTCGACCGGCCCGAACTTCGCGAAATCGATCTTGGGCCAGGGCAACAGATCGATGCCGCCGACGCCGCTTCCGCCTGCTGCCGCAGCCTGCGACTTGGCGAGCGCAGCCCCGCCCCTGGCGAAGGCCTCGACGTCCTCGCGCTGGACGCGGCCGTGATTGCCTGTACCCTTGACCTTGCCGAGATCGACGCCGAGTTCGCGCGCCAGCTTGCGGACTGCGGGTCCCGCATAGGCGAGCACAAAGGCTTTCTCGTCCACCGCACCGGCCTGCGCCACGGAGGCCGCAGCAGGCGCCGTTGACGCGGGTGTCGGCGCAGCGGCTGCTGACGCGGCCGCCGCTCCCTCGCTGGTTGCGAGCACGAGAATGACCGCGCCCTCGCTGACCTTGTCGCCGGTCTTCAGCTTGATCTCGCGCACGGTACCCGAGAGCGGCGCCGGTACTTCCATCGTCGCCTTGTCCGACTCGAGCGCAATCAGCGGATCCTCCGCCTTCACGCTGTCGCCCGGCTTAACGAAGATCTCGATGACCGGAACGTCCTTGAAGTCGCCGATATCAGGAACACGCACTTCGGCGACGCCGGCCGGCGCGCTGACGGGCGACGGCGGAGCGCTGACGACCGGCCGCGCCTCGGCCTGCTCGGCGCCGGCGCCCTCGAATTGCACGATCACCGTGCCTTCGCTCACCTTGTCGCCGATCTTGACCACCACCGACTTCACCACGCCTTCACGCGACGACGGCACCTCCATGGTCGCCTCGTCGGATTCCAGCGCAACCAACGGATCTTCGGTCTTTACCCTGTCGCCCGGCTTGACGAAGATCTCGATCACCGGGACGTCCTTGAAGTCGCCGATGTCGGGAACCTTGATGTCGATCAGACCACTCATCGCTCTGCCCTCGGCTCGCTGTCTCACACGGTCCACGGCGCAGCCCGCCCGGCGTCGATTTGGTACCTGGCGATGGCCTCCGCGACGACGGCTGGCTTGATCGTGCCTTCGTCGGCCAGCGCCTTGAGCGCGGCGATCGCGACGTAGTGCCGGTCGATCTCGAAGAATTTGCGCAATTTCACGCGATAGTCGCTGCGGCCAAAACCGTCCGTACCGAGCACGACGTAGCGGCGTCCGGCCGCCTGCACATATTCGCGGATCTGGTCGGGGTAGTTGCGCATGTAGTCGGTCGACGCGACGACCGGGCCCGGATGCGCTTCGAGCTGCGCTTCGACCCAGCTCTTGCGGCGCGGCTCCGTCGGGTGCAGCAGATTCCACCGTTCCGCGGCCATGCCGTCGCGACGCAGCTCGTTGAAGCTCGTCGCGCTCCACACGTCCGCCGTCACGCCGAAATCCGCCTTGAGCAGATCCGCCGCCGCGATCACCTCGCGCAGGATCGTGCCGGAGCCGACGAGCTGGACGCGCAGTCCCTTCTTCGCCGTCTCACCGCCGTTCCTGAGGAGATAGAGTCCCTTGAGGATGCCTTCTTCCGCTCCCTTGCCCGCTTCGGCGAGCGAAGGGTGCTGATAGTTCTCGTTCATCAGAGTGATGTAGTAGTAGACGTCCTCCTGCGCCTCATACATGCGGCGCATGCCCTCGCGCACGATGGTCACTACCTCATAGGCGAAGGTCGGGTCGTAGGAGATACAGTTCGGGATGGTGCCGGCAAGCACGTGGCTGTGGCCGTCTTCGTGCTGCAAACCTTCACCGTTGAGGGTGGTACGGCCGGCGGTGCCGCCGAGCAGAAATCCCCGCGCGCGCATGTCGCCCGCGAGCCAGGCGAGGTCGCCGACGCGCTGCAGGCCGAACATCGAGTAGTAGATGTAGAACGGAATCATCGGCACGTCGTTCGTCGAGTAGGACGTCGCCGCGACGATCCAGCTCGACATCGCGCCGCCTTCGTTGATGCCCTCCTGCAGAACCTGCCCGGTCTTGTCCTCGCGGTAGTACATGAGCTGGTCGGCATCCTGGGGACGGTAGAGCTGGCCGACCGACGAATAGATGCCGAGCTGGCGGAACATCCCCTCCATGCCGAAGGTACGGGATTCATCAGGCACGATCGGCACGATGTGCTTGCCGATCGCCTTGTCGCGCACCAACGTGCCCAGCATCTGCACGAAAGCCATCGTGGTCGAGATTTCGCGATCGCCGGTCGCGTCGAGCAGCCGCTGGAACGTCGACAGCGGTGGAATTTGCAAGGAGGCGGATTTGCGCCGGCGCTGCGGCAGGCTGCCGCCAAGCTTCTCGCGCTGGGCGCGCAGATATTTCATCTCCGGACTGTCTTCCGCCGGACGGATGAAGGGCACCTTGGCCAGCTCATCGTCGCTGACGGGCACCTGGAAGCGGTCGCGGAATCCGCGCAGCGCGTCCTGCGTCATCTTCTTGGCCTGATGCGCGATCATCTGGCCTTCGCCGGACTCGCCCATGCCGTAGCCCTTGACGGTCTTGGGCAGAATGACCGTCGGCTGTCCCTTGTGGTTCACCGCCGCGGTATAGGCCGCGAACACCTTTTCCGGATCGTGACCGCCGCGAGCGAGCTGCCAGATCTCGTCGTCGCTCATGTCGGCGACGAGTTGCCTCAGTTCGTCGTACTTGCCGAAGAAATGCTCGCGGATATAGGCGCCGCTCTTGCTCTTGAAATCCTGGTACTCGCCATCGACGCATTCCTCCATGCGCTTCAGCAGCAACCCGCTCTTGTCGTTCGCCAGTAGCCGATCCCAGCCTGATCCCCACAGCACCTTGATGACGTTCCAGCCGGCGCCGCGGAAAACGCTTTCGAGCTCCTGAACGATCTTGCCGTTGCCGCGCACCGGACCGTCGAGCCGCTGCAGGTTGCAATTGATGACGAAGATCAGATTGTCGAGGCTCTCACGGCCAGCAAGCGAGATGGCGCCGAGCGACTCCGGCTCGTCCGTTTCGCCGTCGCCCATGAAGGCCCAGACCTTGCGGTTGGAGGTCTCGGCGAGCTTGTGGTTCTCCAGATATTTCAGGAACCGCGCCTGATAGATCGCCATCAGCGGCCCCAGCCCCATCGACACTGTCGGGAATTGCCAGAAATCCGGCATCAGCCATGGATGCGGATAGCTCGACAGGCCCTTGCCGCCGGTCTCCTGCCTGAAGCCGAGGAGTTGATCCTCGCTCAACCGCCCTTCGAGAAAGGCGCGCGCGTAGATGCCGGGCGAACAGTGGCCCTGAACAAAGATCAGATCGCCGCCGTGCGATTCCGTCGGTGCATGCCAGAAATGACCGAAGCCGATATCGTAGAGCGTGGCGGCGGACTGGAAGCTCGCGATGTGACCGCCGAGCTCCGAACTCTCCTTGTTGGCGCGCAGGACGACGGCGAGAGCGTTCCATCGAATGATCGAACGCAGCTTGTGCTCGATGGCGCGATCACCCGGCAGCGCCGGCTGTTGATCCAGCGGAATCGTGTTGCAATAGGGTGTTGTCAGCGTCTGCTGAATGGCGAGGCCGCTACCACGCGCGGCAGCAATGACAGCGTTGACGACGAACTCAGCGCGCTCACTGCCGCGGTGACCTCGGATCGCCGACAAGGCATCCAGCCACTCCCCGGTTTCCTGCGGATCCAGATCATGCGCGTCCGCGAATGTCATTACTCTCTCCCTTGCATGCCAAGCCGAAGTCAGGCGTCATTGTTCATTGCGCCGCCGCCTCGAGGCGGAAGCGTGCAATTGCCACGCAGGCGATATCGCCCGTCGCTCTAGGTTAAAGATGGAGTGCTGGCTGGCATTCGAACGTTCCCCTCGCCTTACTTGTTCAGAGCTGCTTATTCTTTTGCCGTCATCTAAGCAGCATTCGTGCCAGACCTCGAAAGGGTCGACCGATCGCGCACATACCCTTAATTTTACTCAGGATTGTCGGTCACCAGCCCAACCGCGGCGATATGATCTGCCGGCACTTGTCTGAAGCTCCGGAAAACGAGCTGCCGGTTCCGCCCGAAAGATCGGATCGTTCAACCTGTCCAGCAAACGCGGGCGTTGCCGACAGAAGCGGAAGCCGATCACAAGCGCCCGGGACGACGGTCCGCAGGCGCGCGTGACGATCGATTTGACTAACTCGGTTCGAACAACGAATGTCTGCGGCCGGACGGCCCTTCCAGATTTCCCGCACGTCAGTTCGCTAGCGTTGATACTCTGCGCCTTTGTCTTCGCTTCTCGCGCAACACGAGGTTGACCAAATGACCGTCATACTCGATCTCCTCAACAAAGATCCGCGCGCGAAGCTGCGACTGGACACGCCGCGCCACCCCGAGAAGGTGAACCGTCCGGAGACGCCCCTGCGGAGCAAGCCGGCATGGATCCGCGTGAAGGCCCCGGGCTCAGACGCCTGGGCCGAGACAAGACGCATCGTGCGCGAGAACCAGCTCGTAACCGTGTGCGAGGAAGCGTCCTGCCCGAATATCGGCGAGTGCTGGGCGAGGAAGCACGCGACCTTCATGATCATGGGGGATACTTGCACGCGCGCCTGCGCATTCTGCAACGTGCGGACCGGCCTTCCCGGCCCGCTTGACGCCAATGAACCCGCCAAGCTCGCCGAAGCTGTTGCGAAGCTTGGGCTCGAGCACGTGGTCATCACGTCGGTCGATCGCGACGATCTTGCCGATGGCGGGGCGGCGCATTTCGCCGCGGCCATCGCCGCAATCCGCGCAGCAAGCCCGGGCACCACAATCGAAATCCTGACGCCGGATTTTCTGCGCAAGCAGGGCGCGCTCGAAGCAGTCGTGGCAGCGAAACCCGATGTGTTCAATCACAATCTCGAGACGGTGCCGTCGAAATATCTGACCGTGCGCCCGGGAGCGCGCTATTTTCATTCGGTCCGCCTGCTGCAGCACGTGAAGGAGCTCGATCCGCAGATATTCACCAAATCCGGGATCATGGTTGGCTTTGGCGAGGCCCGGAACGAGGTGCTGCAATTGATGGACGATTTGCGCTCCGCAGACGTCGACTTTCTGACCATCGGTCAGTATCTGCAGCCCACTCGCAAGCATCACCCTGTCGTTAGCTTCGTGTCGCCCGACGAGTTCAGCGCCTATGAGAAGACCGCTTGTGCCAAGGGCTTTTTGCTCGTATCTGCGACGCCGTTGACGCGTTCTTCCCATCACGCCGGCGAGCATTTCCGCAAACTGCGCGCGAGCCGGCGCGACTAGCGTGCCGCCGCGCCTGCTACTGCAATTTGCGGCGACTGCGCAAATCGCGGGGATGGCGTAAGGATTAGTGAGAAAGAGTAGAAGGCCTCCGCAAAGACGGCCTAGCCGGACTTGCCCAGCGCTTTCAGGATAAAGCGAATCTGGCTGCGCAGGCCTGCTTCGGTATCTTCGCCGTGCTGAACGCAGTGCTGGATCAGAATCGGATGAATGAATGGCATGAACGCGGCCCTGACCGCTCGCGCGGCTTCCGCGGCATCTTCGACATCGAACTCGCCCGCTTCGATGCCCTCGCGTATGATCGCTTCGAAGATCGTCACCATCCGTTCGATGTGCGCCTTGACGATCGGCCAATTCTCCAGCGTGGCGACGACGATCAACTCGTACATGGGCCTTGCGTTGACCAGCATCATCTTGTTGTGGTGGTGAACGGCAGCCAGGAGCTGATCGAGTTTCTGAATGGCCGGCGCGTTGGCACGTGCAATCGCAGAGGCCATTTCGGCAACCTCGTCCACAACGCGCCCGCAGATGGATTCGTTGATCGCATCCCTGGAGGGAAAGAAGCGGTAGATATTCGCCGGGCTCATGCCGAGTTCGGCGGCGATGTCGGCCACCGACGTCCTGTGGTGACCGACGCGGCGAAAGCGCTCTTCCGCTGCTCCCAGGATGCGGGCGCGGGCCTCGTCGGACCCTTTCCCCATTCGGACCGGACGATCCATTGGATCAACAGAGCCTTACTCGGCGGCCAATGCTGGTCGCAAGTCCGGGTTCTCGCGCGAGACATCGTGCATATCATCTGCGGTCGGCTTGATCCGGAACCACGCGGCATAGAGCGCAGGAAGGAACAGCAGAATCAGAACCGTTCCGACCGCGGTGCCGCCGATCAGCGTGTAGGCCATCGATCCCCAGAACACGGAATGCGTGAGCGGGATAAAGGCCAGCACGGCAGCAAGTGCGGTCAGGATCACGGGCCTCGTGCGCTGCACCGTAGCCTCGATCACCGCGTGATAGTCATCGAGGCCGGCGGCGAGGTTCTCCTTAATTTGCTCGGTCAAGATGAGAGTGTTGCGCATCAGGATGCCCGCCAGTCCGATCAGGCCGAGAATCGCGTTGAACCCGAACGGCTGGTTGAAGATGAGCAATGCCGGCACGACGCCGACGAGACCGAGCGGTCCCGTCAGTACGACCATCGCCATCGTCGAGAAGGATCGCACCTGCAGCATGACGACAATCAGCATGGCAGCAATCATGGCCGGAAAGATCGTCGCCAACGCGTCGTTGGCCTTGGTCGCCTCCTCGATCGATCCGCCCAGCTCGATGCGATAGCCGGCCGGAAGGGATGCGATCAGCGGCTGAAGAGCCGTCTTGATCTCCTTGGAGACCTCCGGAGGTTGGGTCGCCTCATTGATATCAGACCGAATGGTGACGACCGGTGTGCGATCGCGGCGCTTCAGAATCGGCTCTTCAAGTCGGACTTCCGAATGGCCGACTTGATCGAGCGGAATCGAGCGGCCATCCCGGCTCATCAGCGAGAAATCCGCCAATCGCGCCGGATCCAGCCGCTCGCCGCCGGCGCTGCGCGCCACGATGGGGACATTGCGGATGTCCTCGCGGACCTGCGTCACGGCGATGCCGGTGAGCAGGAACTGGAGTTGACGGCCGACCTCGGCCGGCGAAAGGCCGATGAGGTTCAATCGATCCTGATCCGGGATGAAGCGAAGCACGGGCGTGCGGTTGCCCCAATCGCGATTTGCCTGCCGTACGTCGGGAACGCCGCGCATGACTTCAAGAGCCTTCTGAGAGATGGCGTACAATTGAGCGGGATCTGGCCCCATCACACGAAACTCCACCGGGAACGGCGTATAGGGTCCGAACACGAGCTGTGTGACGCGCACGTTGGCCTCAGGTGCAAGGCCCTGTGACACGGTCTGCCGGAGCCGGTGCTTCAAAGCCTCCCGTGCCTCGGCGTCCGGTGTCAGCACGACGATCTTGGCGAAGCCCGGATCGGGCAGCTCCGGCGCCATCGCGAAGAAGAAGCGCGGCGCTCCCTGACCGACATAGCTCGTGATGATCTTGGCCTCGGGTTGATCGTGCAGCCAAGCCTCGAGCTTCTCGACGGCAGCCGTCGTCGTCTCGATGCTGGTGCCTTCCGGCAGACGAACCTCCACCAGCACTTCCGGGCGGTCGGAGGTCGGGAAGAACTGCTGCTTGACGCCACCCATGCCGACGACGGAAAGCGCGAAGGCGACGGCGACGATGCTGCAGGTCAGGAACTTGTGGCGGACGGCGAAGGTGATGAGGCCTCGCAGGCGCTGATAGTTGGGCGTGCCGTAGATCGCGTGGTGACCGCCTTCGACCGGCTTGATCGCGGGCAGCATCTTGACGCCAAGATATGGCGTGAAGACCACCGCGACGATCCAGGAGACGATAAGGGCGAACCCCACGACCCAGAAGATGTTGCCGGCGTATTCGCCGGCGGTCGAGCGCGCGAAGCCCACCGGCAGGAAGCCCGCGATCGTCACGAGTGTTCCGGACAGCATCGGCGCCGCCGTGTGGCTCCAGGCGTAAGCGGCCGCCGAGATGCGGTCCATGCCCTC
>NZ_JBFUES010000053.1:0-15588 GCF_056403875.1 Bradyrhizobium sp. P2_E8 | reverse complement strand
ACATCGAGGAAGGCGAATCGCCGATGGCGGCCGCCTTCAAGGGGTCCAAGGAAATCGGCTTCACCATCGTCTCGATCAGCATCTCGCTGGTCGCCGTGCTGATCCCGCTGCTGCTGATGGGCGGCATCATCGGGCGCCTGTTCCGCGAGTTCGCCGTCGTGCTGGCGATGACCATCTTCGTCTCGATGTTCGTCTCGCTGACGCTGACGCCGATGATGGCCTCGCGCTTCCTGCGCGCCCATGGCGAGGTAACCCACGGCAAGTTCTACCAATGGAGCGAGCGCGCCTTTGACGGGATGCTGCGGGGCTATGAATACATCCTCGACCATGCCCTGGCCTGGCGCCGCACCACGCTCACGATCTTCTTCGCCACGCTTGGCCTGTCGATCTACCTGTTCGTCCTGATCCCGAAGGGCTTCTTCCCGCAACAGGACGTCGGCCTGATCACGGCGACCTCCGAAGCCTCGCAGGACATCTCGTTCAAGGAGATGCAGCGCCGCCAGGTCGAGCTCGGCAAGATCGTGATGGAAGACCCCGACGTCGCCACGATCGCGATGAACATCGGCGGCAGCGGCCGCGCCGGCAACAACGGCAACATGTTCATCACGCTGAAACCTCGCGACCAGCGCGAGGCATCGGCGCAGCAGATCATCGCGCGGCTGCGTCCGAAATTCGACAAGGTCGAAGGCGCCCGCCTCTACATGCAGGCGGCCCAGGACGTCCGGCTCGGCGGCCGGCCGACCCGCACGCAGTTCGAGTTCACCCTGCAGGACGCCGATCTCGGCGAGCTCAACGACTGGGCGCCGAAGATCCTTGCCAAGATGCAGACGCTGCCCGAGCTGCGCGACGTCGCGACCGACCAGCAGACGCAGGGCACCACGGTTCAGCTCAAGATCAACCGCGATACCGCCTCGCGCTACGGCATCCAGCCGCAGCTGATCGACGACACGCTGTATGACGCCTTCGGACAGCGGCAGGTCACGCAGTATTTCACCCAGCTCAACACCTACAAGGTGATCCTCGAGATCCTGCCGGAGATGCAGGGCAATCTCGACAGCCTCAACAAGCTCTATCTGAAATCGCCGCTCACCGGCGACCAGGTGCCACTGTCGACCTTCGCGACCTGGACCACCGATCCGGTCCGCCCGCTCTCGATCAGCCACCAGGGCCAGTTCCCGGCGATCACGATCAGCTTCAACCTCGCCCAGGGCGTCGCGCTGGGCCAGGCCACCGAGGCCGTGCAGAAGGCGATGGCCGATCTCGGCGCGCCGCCGACCCTGAATTCGAGCTTCCAGGGCACCGCGCAGGCGTTCCAGCAGTCGCTCGGCACCGTGCCGCTGCTGATCCTCGCCGCCCTCGTCGTGGTCTATCTGATCCTCGGCATCCTCTACGAGAGCTACATCCACCCGATCACTATCCTGTCCACCCTGCCCTCGGCCGGCGTCGGCGCGCTCCTGATCCTAATGGCGGCCGGCTTCGACTTCAGCCTCATTGCATTGATCGGAATCATTCTCCTGATCGGCATCGTGAAGAAGAACGGCATCATGATGGTCGACTTCGCCATCGCCGCCGAACGCGACGAGCACAAGACGCCGGCGGAATCGATCCGCCAGGCCGCATTGCTGCGCTTCCGCCCGATCATGATGACGACGATGGCGGCGCTGCTCGGCGGCGTGCCGCTGATGCTCGGCCACGGCACCGGCGCCGAAATCCGCCAGCCGCTCGGCTATGCCATGGTCGGCGGGCTGATCGTCAGCCAGGCGCTGACGCTGTTCACCACGCCGGTGGTCTATCTCTATCTCGACGAGCTCAACAACTGGTTCTCGGGCTGGGGCCGTTCGGATGACGGCGAAGGCCACGAGACGTCCGCGCACGGCACCGTCAAGCAGGCCGCCGAGTAAGCTTGCACCGCGGCTCTCGCGACGCTACA
The DNA here is from genome assembly GCF_056403875.1 of Bradyrhizobium sp. P2_E8. NCBI lineage: Bacteria > Pseudomonadati > Pseudomonadota > Alphaproteobacteria > Hyphomicrobiales > Nitrobacteraceae > Bradyrhizobium > Bradyrhizobium sp. P2_E8. Next base: position 13,658 of record NZ_JBFUES010000053.1, on the reverse strand, counting down.
GCGAGGCTTCCGGTTCACGCCAACGCAGTCTCGTCATGCCCATGCAATCCAGACTTGTCGCCTTCGCCGCCGCTCTCCTGTTGTCCACCGGTGCCGCGTATGCCCAGCAGGGCGCCAAGAAGAACGGTGCTCCCTCTGCCGGCGGCACAGCCCTCGCCCGCGCCGACGCAGCCACAGGCTGACGGCGCTCCGGCGCAGCAGGCCGGCTGGGTCGTGCGCTGCACCAGCGTCAGCCGCGATGCGCCGCTCGAATGCGCGATGGAGCAGAACGCGGTGCTGACCAAGACCGGCCAGACCATCGTCCTGATCAACATCCGCATCGCGCCCGAGACCCGCACGCCGGTGGCGCTGCTGCAATTGCCGCTTGGCCTCAACCTTCCGATCGGCGCCAAGCTCCAGGTCGACGAGGGCAAGACCGTCGACCTCCAGATCCAGACTTGCGAGAATCGCGGCTGCTACGCCTCGACGCCGATCGCGGCGGACCTGCTCGCGGCCTTGCGGTCGGGCAAGCAGCTGAAGGTCTCCTTCCAGAACATGGCCAAGGAGACGATCGCGATCCCGATGCCGCTGGGCGATTTCGCGGCCGCCTACGACAAGATCAAGTAACGGGCTTCTTCCGCTACTGCCGCGCCAACTCGAGGGCGTGCTGCGCGCGGCGCTTCAGCATGACGACACCCGCCCGGACAAATGGACGCCGTTCAAGGCGCTCGCGAAGGCAACGACTGAACGCGCCGCCCCTCTCCTGCTCCCGGCCATGGGCAAGGGCCGCAAGGCCGCAAAAGCCCGCACCATCGCTTTCAGCTTCCAGGTCGTGCTGGGCACGCTAGTGAACGCGATCCTCAACGATCCCGGGCCGCTGTCGCTTTCGTCGAAAGAGATGGAGACACGGCTCGCCGGTTGCCTGTTGCCTGTTGCTGCTGCTTCAGGCGGAGATGGGTCACTCGACGCCGAGATAGGCCTTCTGCACCTGCGGGTCCTCGGCCAGCGCCGCCGCGGTGCCCGACAGCACGCTCTTGCCGACCTGGAGCACGGTCGCGAAGTCCGAGACCTCCAACGCCAGCTCGATCGACTGCTCGGCGAGCAGGATGGTCAGGCCCTCGCGATGCAGGCGGCCGAAGGTCTCGTACATGGACTCGACCACCGCCGGTGCGAGGCCGAGCGAGGGTTCATCCAGCATCAACAGCTTCGGGTCGCTCATCAGCGCGCGGCCGACCGCGAGCATCTGGCGCTCGCCGCCGGACATGGTGCCGGCGCGCTGGTTGCGGCGCTCCTTCAGGCGGGGGAAGATCTCGTAAACGCGTTCGAGCAGCGCGGCTTGACGCGATCTGTCATGCAGCGGCGTCGCGCCGAGCATGAGATTGTTCTCGACGCTCTGCTGCACGAACAAGCGCCAGCCTTCCGGCGACAGCGCCAGACCCTTGCGCACGATCGCAAACGCCTTCTGGCCGGCAATCTCCTCGCCGCGAAAGCTGATCGAGCCGGAATGCACGGGAATGAGGCCCGCGATCGCGTTCAGCGTTGTGGTCTTGCCGCCGCCATTGGAGCCGAGCAGCGCAACGATACTGCCTTCCGGCACCTCCAGCGACACGTCGGAGACGCCGATGAGGTCGCCATAGCGCACCTCGAGGTGCTCGATCCGCAGCAACGCGCCGCTCATAGGTCCGGCCCGCCCATCAGCTCGACCGGCGTATGGCCGGCCGCGGCCTTCGCCGCGCGTTTGCCGAGATAGGCTTCGATCACCGCCGGGTTCGAGGTGACCTCGCGCGGCGAGCCGCGGGCGATCTCCTTGCCCTGGTGGAACACCATCACGCGGCTCGCCAGCGACATGATCACTTCCATGATGTGCTCGACGATGACGAGCGTGATGCCGGAGCGGTGGATGTCGCGCACGAGATCGATCGCGAGCTTCACCTCATTGGCGTTGAGGCCGGCCATGGCCTCGTCGAGCAGCAGCACCTTCGGCTCGGTCGCAAGGGCGCGGGCGATCTCCAGCCGCTTGCGGCCGGGCGTGCCCAGCGAGCGCGCCGGCGCATCCGCGAGCCTGGTCATGCCGACGCGCTCCAGCACCGCGCGCGCCCTGGTCTCGGCCTCGTTACGATGCGCGGTACGCAGGAAAGCGCCGATCATGACGTTCTCGAGCACCGTCATGCCCTCGAACGTCTGCGGCACCTGGAAGGTGCGGGCAAGGCCGAGCCCGGCGCGCTGCTCCGGCGCGAAGTCCGTGATGTCGCCCCCCTCGAACAGGACGCGGCCTGAGGTGGTCTTGAGGTCGCCGGTGAGGCAGTTGAAGAAGGTGGATTTGCCGGCGCCGTTCGGGCCGATCAGGCCGAGGATGTCGCCCCGCTCCAGCGTCACGGAGGCGTCGTCCACCGCCTTGAAGCTGCCGAACGCCTTTGTAATTCCGCGTGCCTCAAGGAGCATGGCCGGCTCCCTTATCTGCGCTGGGCTTGCGTCGTCCCGTGAACAGGCTAAGCAGGCCGCCGGGCTGGAAGCGCGCGATCACCACGATGATCGCGCCATAGACCACGAAGGTGAGGCCCGCACCCTTGCCGCCCAGCCAGCTGTTGGAGATCTCCTCCAGCGGCACGAGGATCGCGGCTCCCACCAGCGGCCCGAACAGCAGCCCGGCCCCGCCCAGCGCCGCCATGATCAGGATCTTGACCGAGATCAGGATGCCGAGCCCGGACTCGGGATCGACGAAGCCGAACATCATCGCATAGAGCGCGCCGGCAACGCTGGTCAGCGCCGCGCTCAGCATGTAGGCGTAGAGCTTGGTCCGGCTCGCGGGTGCACCGAGCGAGCGCGCGGCGCGCTCGGAATCCTTGATCGCGCGCAGATAGAATCCCATGCGGCTGTTGGTCATCCACCAGGTGACGAGCAGCGTGATCGCGAGGACGGCGAGGAAGAGATAGTAGTACGGCAGCGACGACAGGAACGAGAGATCGAACACGTTGCGCGGCACGGTCGGTCCCGAGAGGCCGACGGCCGCACCCAGCCATTCGGTGTTGGTGACAATCAGCCGCATCGTCTCGGCGACCGCGATCGTCGCCATGCTGAAGTAATGGCCCGACAGCCGCAGCGTCGGCACGCCGATGATCGCAGCGAGGGCAACCGCCAGCACGATGCCGCCGGGGATGCCGAACAGCGGCGACAGGCCGAATTTGGCGTAGGAGCCCATCGCGGCATAGGCGCCGCAGCCGAAGAACACGACATGCCCCACCGACACCTGCCCGGCATAGCCGCCGACGATGTTCCAGGCCGACGCGGCAATCGCATAGAGCAGCACCAGCGCACCGAGGCGCTGCTGGAACGGCGAGGACAGCAGCAGCGGATAGGCGATCGCAATCGCTGCGACGACCGAGAGCCAGACCAAGCGCCGCATCACATCTTCCCCATCAGGCCCTGTGGCCGGAACCAGAGGAAGAACAGGAACAGGACATAGACGATGATGTCCTTGTAGATCGCGCCGATCAGATAGCCGGAGAGCGACTCGATGACGCCGATCAGGAGCCCGGCGACGAGCGCGCCGGGCACGCTGCCGAAGCCGCCGAGCGAGACCGTGACGAAGGCGACGATGCCGAGCGTCTCGCCGACCGTCGGCACGATGTAGAAGAAGTTCGCGATCAGCGCGCCGGCAAGGCCGGTCGCGCCGGCCGCGATGGCCCAGGCGATGGCCTGCATGGTGTCGGGCCGGATGCCCATGAGCTGCGCCGCGGTCGCGTCCTCCGCCACCGCCAGCATCCTGGAGCCGAGCGAGGTGCGCGTCAGCAGCAGATGYAGGCCGAGCGTGACAAGCAGCGCGACGACACCGGCGAGCAGCCGCGAGGCCTCGATGCGCAAGCCTGCAACCGCAAAGGTGCCGCCGACGATGTTTTGCGGCATCGACAGGAAGTTGGCGCCGAACCACCAGAACACGGAATAACGCAACAGCAGCGCCAGCCCGAAGGTGCCGAGGATCTGCGCCAGCATCGGCCCCTTCATGATGTCGCGGATCAGGGCGAAGTAGACCACGACGCCGAGGGTCGCGAGCACCAGCGTCGCCAGCGGCGCACCGAGAAGCGGCCCTCCCCCCATCAGGGTGTAGACGACATAGGCGACGTACATGCCGAGCATGACGAAGTCGCCATGCGCGAAATTGACGATGTTCATCATGCCCCACACCAGCGTGAGGCCCGAGGAAAACAGGGCATAGACCGCGCCAAGCAGAAGCCCGCCGACGATCACCTGCACGAGAACAAAGGACATGAGCTGCGTTGCTCTGATCAGATCATCCCGGGATCGGCGGGACGCGCGGTCCCGCCTTCAAACATTTCACCAGCCCCTGTAGGGCAGCGTCGGCGCCTTTTCGGCATTCGCCTTCGGCCACACCGAGACGTAATTCTCGCCGTCCTGGAGCTGGATGATGAGGCCGGAGGCGCGGACGTTCTGGCCCTTGTCGTCGAACTTCACGCCCTTGTAGCCCATCATCAACTGCTCGGGCTTCAGGTCCGTCGCTTTCAGCGCGGCCTGGATCTTGGCCGGGTCGGTCGAGCCGGCCCGGTCGATCGCGTCGGCCAGCACGAAGAAGCCCTGCATCTGCCGGCCGACGGTGTCGTCCATCTCCTCGCCGCTCTTCTTCTTGTACATGTCGGCGATGATGGCGGAGGGCGAGCCGGACGGGCCCACGGCCCAGGACGAGCGGTTGAAGACGCCTTGGGAGATCTTGCCGACCGCCTTGATGAAGGATGGATCGGAATAGCCCGCGTCGTCGGCAAGCAGAATCGCCGGCTTGTAGTCGAGCGACTGCATGGTCTTGGCGAACAGGATCGCATCCGACGTGTAGCTGATCATGATGATCACGTCGGGCTTCTTGTCCTTGAGCTGGAGCACCTGGCCCTGCACATCGGTCGCATTGACGGGATAGGCGACGTCGAGCGCGATCGGCTGGCCCTTGTCCTTGAAGGCGGTGCTGATCGTGTTGGCGACCGAGGTGCCGTATTCGGTGTTGTCGTGGACCAGCGCGATCGCGTCGGTCTTGGCACCTGTCGCCTTCATGTCGGCGAGGAAATCGGTGTAAATCTTGGCGAAGTCGGTGGCGATCGGCGTGGTGCGGAAGAACCATTTGAAGCCGCGCTCGGTGAGATTGGCGGCAACCGACTCGGAATTGAGAAAGGGAATGCCGTATTTCTCGGCGATCGCGCTCGAGGTCAGCGTGACCCCGGACTGATAGGAGCCGAACACCGCCGCCACCTTGTCTTCCGTGATCAGGCGCAACGCCTGGTTCTGCCCCGTGGCCGGATTACCCTGGTTGTCGGCGAACACGACCTCGATCCTGGCGCCGCCGAGGCCGGCAAGGCCTGCGTTCTTCGCCAGCGGCAGATTGCCGAGTTCGGGGTGAGCGTTGTTGATGATGTCCATGGCGACCTCGAGCGCCGCCTTGGCATGCGCGCCGATCGAGGCCGTGCCACCCGACATCGGCAGGATCGCGCCGATCTTGACGACCTTGTCCTGAGCCTGCGCGCCCGAAGCCAACCCAAAGGACATCGCGGCCGCGCAAAGCAGCCCGCTGACGTGCTTCAATGTCATGAAATCAGACCTCCCCAAGGGTTTCCCCAACCAAGATTTTTTGGAATGCGTGGGCTAGGCGCCCGCTTCCGTTTGATTATGCCTGGCAATGAAAGGATGGCATGCCGGCCGGGGTACCGGCAAGGTGAAACGGATTGCCACGATGCTGCATGCGTGAGCAGCGGTTACACCGCTCGCGCGCAGCAGCGAAGTCGTAGCCCGGGTGAGCGAAGCGACATCCGGGATCGCGGCGGCAGCATTCCCGGATGTCGCTTCGCTCATCCGGGCTACGGGTATCGCTACGAGTCTTCCTGCTCTGCCTCACTCAACTGATAACATCGCTCGCCCTCAGCAGAGTCGTGAAGCCGCCATAGATCATGCGCTTGCCGTCGAACGGCATGTCGGCGCCCTTGAGCCGCGCATCCGCCATCACCTTCTTGTTGACGGCATCGCGGCTCTCCCGGTCGCGGTAGACGATCCAGGAGAACACCACGAGCTCATCCTCCTTCGCCATCACCGCGCGCGGAAACGATGTCAGCTCGCCATAAGGAACGTCGTCGCCGATGCATTCGACATAATCGAGCGCGCCGTGCTCCATCCAGACCGCGCAGGCCATTTTCGCCAGAGCCTTGTAGGCCTCGATCTTGTCCTTCGGCACGGCCAGCACGAAACCATCGACATAGGGCATCACGGATCTCCTTGGGTTGTGTGTCCCAAGGACGATGGAGCGCGCCGCGATCCGACCCCGCCGATGCGCTTTCAGATGAGGCAAACCGTCGCGAGCGGCGGCGCGGCGAGCCGGGCTTCGCAAATGGTGCGGCCCACGATCAGAGCAATCATTGGGAAACGCGCCCGGAATTGGCTGGGGAACCTGGATTCGAACCAAGACAAACAGAGTCAGAGTCTGTTGTGCTACCGTTACACCATTCCCCAACGGAATAGTCGAACAAAATCAAAGACTTGATGATTTGTCCGACTGCGGCCGGAAGCGCGTTTGGCGCAAATCACGGCTCAGGCGTGGCAGCGTTCTACCCGCTCGGCTCCGGGCTGGCAAGCGCGGCGGTGCACGGGGCTGTTGACCGCCAAAGGGATCGGCCCGGCTCTACGCCGGGGCCACGTTGTCGATCTGATCGGCGGACCGATCGGCTTCCGGAAAGAGGAAATGAAGCTTGCGAACGACCGGCCTGCCCGTAACCCGGGTGACCAGTTCGTCTTTGACAGATCGTCCCCCGCACCGATGTTGGCAACCTTGTTGAAGAGCTCCGGCACGAGCGAAAAAGCCATGTACGTGACGATCATCGCGCCGACATAGGCCCACTTGGCACGGGCATACCGGCCGTAAGAGGTGGAGAACCGGGGCTTGCAGCGAGAGAAAAGTACTCCGACTGGCTGTCGCAACTCGGTTCGTCGAAGCGAGACCACGAATACGTCCCGACCATGACGGYGCCGAAGGCGAACGCAATCATCCATCTTCCAGCGCTACGAGCATCATGGCGAGTACTCCGTTTCAGGCCACGCCGGTCTGACTCGCCGTAGCGGAGCCATCACTTCGTTCAACCGCCGCGCGCGCCGCGGCGACGGTCCGGTCAACTCGGCACGTCAGCAATTGGCGCGCGAGCCTTCACATCGATACTGACCTCGAGCGGAGCCGAGCGTGAATCGACCGTCAACGTTTCATCCCCACCATCAACGATGTTTCAAGCGCGGCGCCGTTGAAGGCTCGCGATGTCGGCATGGCGTTCGCCGGCAATTGCCGATCTCGACAGCTTGAAGGGCGATATGCCAGGCTCGCTGATGCGATCGACCGGCACGATCAACGATTGAAGAGCTTACCGCTCCGACGCCGGCCATGTCGGCCCGGCTCGCCGGAGCACCAGAAGTTCGCRGCGCTCACGCCCTGTCCGGGAGCCTCAGCTGCTGCCCACTTGCTCAAGGCCGCCGACGCGGACGACGATCTCACCTCTGCCGTTCGCGATCATCACCTGGCCGTATTCGTCCTGCGGCGGGCTCTCCTCGTAGCGGAGCGGGATCGTGGTGATCTCTTCCGGCGCTTCATCGCCCGGCTCCTGCGCTTTCACGTCGAGGATCAGGATCTTCGGGTTGATGCCCTGCGGCGAGCGCTTGGTCAGCCGGGCCTGCCAGCCATTGCCCGGCACCCGCACGTCACCGATCATGATCAGCTTGGGCGGCGCACCCGGCGCGCGGTCAATCCAGGCCTTGAAGGTGTGTCTTAGCAGGACAGTCATCATACATCCCTCCCTTGCCAAGTTCTGCGATCCTCCGGCAGTGGACGAAGCGTAGACCGGCGAAGCGAAGCGGATCGTGAATGGCCCGTGAATTCGATGCCCGCTCAAAAGCGCAGCGGCGACGGCAGGGCTCGCCCCGCGCGATATTGCCGGGCAGTTCGCCCGACCAGGCCCGTGCTTGCCTAATTATTGCGCCGTGTCGGCATACCCCGATACGGTCAGCGCCGCCGGTGCAAGGTCCTCTCCCGGGCCTCCCCAATGGCCCGAGGCCATTTGGACCCGTCGGTCCGAGGACCCTCGTCTAGCGCGCGGGCGTCCAGCAGCGGAAACGGCGAGTTCGCCGATCGTTACACGTCGGCGCACACGTTTCTGACCGGCTCGCACAGGCGGCGCAGGCGACGGAATCTCATATTCACGATCGTTTCACGCCCATCGGCTCGAAGTGAGGCCGCCGTTTCATTCCGACCGCAAGTCGTATTTCGATCGCTCAGCAACCCTTGACCATCTGACAACCCAAGATGTACCATTCATCGATTATATCAGATCCGGCGGGCTGCATTCCTGAGCTCACCTATTATTGGCTTCGCGGACCGCGCGAACCGATCGTCTGCACTCCGCCAAGTCTAGCCTCCCGGGACCTGCCTTCGTGCACTGTCGTCGACGACGTCGACGGGGGATGGGACGAGATGCCCGGAGTCGACGGCGATAAGGTGGTTGGCGAGGGCGAGACCCGTCGCCTGACACTGAAAATCATCGGGGCATTTTCAGCATCCGTGGACGGAAAAGAGGTCGGGCTCGGTCGAAAGGCGCAAGCGCTTCTCGGCTACATGATGCTCTCCTCGGCACGCCAGTTACCCAGGACCAAACTTGTCGGCTTGCTCTGGAGCGAGAAGGAGGACCCCCTCGCAAAGGGTTCGCTACGTCAATCGCTCAGTCAGATCCAGCGCGAACTGAAAGCGCGCGGCTGGACGCATTTCCATGCAGACCAGATGCACGTGGCGCTCGATATCGAACACGTGGCGTGTGACGTGATGGACATCGTCTCGGATGCCGAGCGCGGCATCGTCCATCCGCTCCTGCTCGCGCGCGAACGCCTGACCGACGATATCCTCGACGACCTCGAAGGCATCGATCCCGCATTTTCGGAATGGCTTGCGGAGACACGACCGCTGATTCACGAGCGGCTGATCGACGCATTGACGAGGCTGTTGCCTGACGAGGCCGACACGGTCGTCACGGCCACCGCGGAGGCCGCAGCCAAGGCGATCTGCCGATTGGATTCCGAGAACGAGCGCGCCGTTCGCGTTCTTATCAAGAGCCACCTCGCTGCTGGAAGTATCGGCGCCGCGCTCGCAATCTACGCGCGGCTCTGGCGCCAGCTCGAAGACACCTACGACATCGAGCCGCACAAGCTCACACAGGACTTGATTTCCGGCCTGCGGCAGCAGCAGCCCGAGATCGTCGTACGCCCGGCTCCGTCCGTAGCGGCGCCCACGGTCGGTCTGGTCGGACTCGCCGTCAGCCGCCCGTCGGTCGCCGTTCTCCCCTTTCGCGCACTGACACCATCTCTCGAGCCTCAATTCACGATCGGGATCGTCGACAGCGTCGTCCAGGCCCTCTCGAGCCTGAAGGAGCTGTTCGTCATCTCCCGCGGCTCGACGATGATCCCGATGTYGCAGACACCGGATCTGCGCGCAATCGGCCGCGATCTCAATGCGCAATATCTGCTTCATGGAAGCATTCAGCGCGCCGGCGATCAGATCCGGATATCCACCGAACTCGTTGCCGCCGAGACGGTCGAGGTGGTTCGCGTCGACCGTCTCAGCGGAACCGCAGCCGACGTCTTCGACCTGCAGGATCGCATCGCCGTCGAGGTGATCCGTTCGCTCGCACCGCAAGTCCGTGATCGCGAGCTTCATCGCGCAATGCAAAAGAGGCCTGACGATCTCGACGCCTATCAGCTCGCGCTGGTTGGCTACGATCAGATGTTCAGCCCGGACTACACCACGTTCGTGACGGCGCGAACCAATTTCGAACGGGCACATGTCCTCAGCCCGGATTGGGCGCCGCCGCTGTCGTACAGCGCCATATGGCACATGCAACGCGTGGCGCGCGGATGGYCTGCGAATGCACTGAATGAGCGCGACACCGCGCGGGCGCTTGCCGAACGAGCGCTGGAGCGCAACTCGGCCGATCCGCTCGCCAATGCCGTCGGCGGCTACACGCTGTCGCAGTGCAAGCATGATCACGTCGGCGCGCTCAAGCAGCTTGACCGTTCGATCGAGCTCACGCCGAACCTGGCGCTCGCATTCGCATACCGTGCCGCCGTGCATGTTCGCTGCGAAAACTACCAGGACGCACTCTTCGATGCGGCCTTCAATCTGCGCCTGTCGCCGCGCGACCGGCACGCGTGGTTTGCGGAGATGATTTCGGCTCAGGCGCACTTTGCAGTGAAAGATCTCGCTTCCGCCATCGAGGATGCGACGCGGGTCGCGACGCTGCTGCCCAGCAACCAGGTGAACATGCGCGTTCTCGTTGCTGCTCTCGTGGAAAGCGGGCGGCTCGACGATGCACGAACTTATGCGCCGTCACTCATGACGGCAGGCGAGATTGATCTGAGCTGGATCGCGATATCACCTTGGCCGAAGCCGACCCTGGCACGCATCGCAGCGGCGCTCTCGCTTCTGGCTTCCACGCTTGGGCACGACCGCAAGCAGGATTGACACAGACAGAGATTGCAACACAGGAGGCGAATATGACTGGCGCTTATGGCGGGTACGGCGGTTATGGAGGCTACGGAGGCTATGGAGGGTACGGCGGCTATGGGGGATATGGCGGATACGGCGGTTCGGCCGGATCAGGCAGCAGCATGTTCCCCGATCGCGCCGATCTCCCGTTCGAAAGCGATCCGGACATCGATGGCATCAGGCTCAAATTTCCCGGCTTCGGCGCGCGGCTCTGGTCGACGCGTTGGTACTCATGGGTCGTGATGTCCGATCTTGCGGCTAAAGCCGATTGGCTCCAGAGGCTCGGTGGATTTAATCTGCTCTGCATCGGCGGCGCCCCTCCCTGGGTCGCAGACCCCGGGCTTACCAAGCGCGATACCGACGAACTGAGAAGGATGGCGATCGAAGAGCGCGCTGATGCATTCGCTGAATTCGTATCCGAGGCCGACGAATTCATCAGCAAGTTCCTGCACCTCATATCCGCGACGGCGGCGACGCATCCTGCGACCGCACGCATGCTGATCGTCGCCGACGCGGTGACCGCGCTGATCACGATGCATTACAAGGCGCATTTCAACCGCGCACGTCCCACGCAAATCGTCCCAGGGCTGATGTCGCCAATCCAGCACGGTGGGCACGCGTCATTCCCGAGCGGGCATTCCACCCAGGCTCACGTATTCGCGGAGCTGCTCACAGCCGTCGTTCCGTCAACGCTCGGTGACCCCACACCGAACGGTGGAACCACGATAGCGAAGTCGCTTGATGTTCTTGCCAGGAGAATCGCGAGAAATCGCGAAATCGCCGGCCTTCACTATCCTTCGGATACGTCGGCTGGAGTGACGTTGGCGGGAGCAATTACCACCAACATTCTCCTGGATGGTCAGTACTTGCCGAAATTCAAGGGGCTCGTCGACGCCGCCAGAGATGAATGGAGCAACACCGGCGTCGCTCCGTGATACACGCCCGCCTGCGGTTGGACCGATGCAATAGCTTGACAACGCGCCTATTGGCGTCGAGTGGGAGCGGATAATGTCCGAGAATGATTGCTACGAGACCTATCAATGCGTACCCGCCGATTTCGATCTCCTCAACGCACCGCCTGGCGATCTCGATCTCTTCGGCATTCCGCACAGGGATCTCTTCGCCGATCCGCGCCTATTCGAGTTCTGGAAGACACTCATTTCGCCCCCCTTCTTCCCGCAGCAGGCGCGCTTCAACTTTCACAGCTTCGACTTCGGGATAAGACCGCCCAGCACTCTCGAGTCGAGCATGAACTGGTCGGGCGGGGTCATTTCCCCACCACATCCCAAGCGGTTCATTCTCGCCGTCGCAAGCTGGGTTGTGCCGGCGGTCAGTCGTCCGTCCGCACCGGCACTTTTCACATTTGAAGATGCCCCAAAAACATTGATATGGGTGGGGCTGGATGGCCACAACGGTAGGCTGCCGAAAATCTCGCTTCCTCAGATCGGCACCTTCCACCGCCCCGACGGTCCGCCCGATCGCCAACATTATGCGTGGTGGTATTGGTGGCACCATACACACGATCCGATCGCGGAGATTCTCGACTTCGAGGTTCGACCTCTCGATGAGATAATGGCCGGCCTCACGGTTCTCGTCAGCAAAGACGTTCTGCTCTTCATCAAGAACCAAAGAACGGGGCAGTTTCGCTCCTTTCTCGCCAAGCAACAAAAGATCGGCGACATCGAACCGCTTGGTTCGTCAGCAGAATGGGTGGTGGAGCGTCCGACCGAACCGACCAGTCCCACCGGGCAACTCTATCCGCTCGCGGCCTATCAATCTGTAAACTTCAAATACTGCATGGCCCTGGCGGCCGACACGGATAGGCCACTTGCGCCTGGGCGTTTGATGACGTTCGCGGACAACGGGCACATGATCAAAATGCGCGAAGCCTTCGCTGCCCCCTATCGTACCGCTTATGTCTCCCGCGCCGATCGACGGCACGATAAGGACGGATCGATCGGCCTTACGTGCACGTTCCATCAGCCGACGTGACTGCCCGTCGCACATCTCGTTTGACGGTACGACCTGCAACCGGCGAGGACTGCAAGGTCAGTGGTCGACATGAAGTTCGGGCCAGACCACGGCCGAACGGTGGTGAAGCGATCGGTTCAAGATCCGGTCCGTGGCTGTTTCGGATACCGTAACGTCGGTGGCGCTGCCGCCTACTCCAGCTTGATGTTCGCCGCCTCGATCACCTTCTTCCAGCGCGCTGTCTCCGCGGCGATGTAGGCAGCGAACGGCTCCGAATCCACTGCCACCGCAGCCGCACCGAGCTCGGCCATCTTCTGCACCGTTTCCGGTTGCTGCATGAAGGCGCGGATCTCGGTCGAGAGTTTTTCGACGATCGGCTTCGGCGTGCCCGCAGGGACGAAGAAACCGTGCCAGGCGACCGCCTCGAAGCCGGGCAGGAATTCGGCGACGGCCGGGACTTCCGGATCGAACACGGCACGCTTGGGCGTTGCGGTCGCAAGCATCGCGAGCTGGCCGGTCTTCACCTGCGGCAGCAGCAGCGGCACATTGTCGAAGGCGAGATCGATCTGGCCGCTGAGCAGATCCGTCAGCATCTGGCTGGAGCCCTTGTAAGGCACGTGCACCATCCTGGTGCCGGTCATCTGCTGAAACAGTTCGCCCGCGAGATGCTGCGAGGTGCCGACGCCGGCCGAGCCGAACGAGACCTTGTCCGGATTCGCCTTCAGATAGGCAATCAGTTCCGGCACGGTGCGCGCCTTGATCTTGTTGGGGTTCACGACGAGAACGTTGGGCACGATGCTGATCTGGGCGATCGGCACCAGATCCTTGTCCGGCTGGTAGCTGAGCTTCGGCCCATAGAGCGAGGGGTTGATGGCGAGCGCCGACGTGCTGGCAAGGCCGAGCGTGATGCCATCAGGCGCCGATTTCGCCAGCCGCGTCACGCCGAGGATCGAGCCGGCGCCGCCGACATTCTCGACCACGAAGGGCTTGCCGAGCTTGATCTGCAAATGGTTGGAGACCATGCGCGCGAAGATGTCGGCGGTGCCGCCGGCGGCGAAGGGAACGATCACCGTCACCTGCTTGGACGGATAGCCGTCCTGCGCCTTCGCCGGCAACGTCGCCAGCAGCATGACCGAGGCAAGAACAAGCC
>NZ_JBFUES010000052.1:0-15608 GCF_056403875.1 Bradyrhizobium sp. P2_E8 | reverse complement strand
GCGATGCGCAGCATCGAACCCGGAATCTCGAGATTCCGGGTTCGGTCCTGCGGACCGCCCCGGAATGACTGTGCCTATGATCGAAGAACCAGCCTCAGCGCCCGAAGCGCTTGGCGAGCATCTCTTTCAAGATCTGCCGCTTGATCTGCTTGTTGGTGAGCGCGCCGTCGTGCCACCAGAAGCCGTCGGCCTTCATCTTTTCGGCGGCGCGGACGAAACGTTCGGCCACTTCCGTGAAATCGGCCTCGGTGTAGTTGAGGCTGAAGATCAGCCGTCCGGTGCCGACCCAGCTCAGCGCCAGGCCTTCGGCGCGCAGGTAATATTGCAGCATCCAGTTGTAGCGGGACGGGGTGGTGTATTTCACCGTCCAGATCGACGAGAAGTTGGCGAACCGCACCGGCAGGTCAGCGTCCGTCATCATCTGGTTGAGCTTTTGCGCGCGGCCGTTCCAGGTCGCCTCCAACCCGTCATAGATGGCGCGGAAGTTCGGGCTGGCGAGCCGGCTCAGGAACTCGTCCATCGCCGTCATGACGTACGGATGGGAGTTGAAGGTGCCTCGGGCGAAGCAGATATCGGCGGGACGATCGTCGCGGAAGCGGCGCATCAGCTCGCGCTTGCCGCAGACCACGCCGACCGGGAGGCCGCCGGCGAGGCTCTTGCCGTAGGTTACCATGTCGGCGCGCACGCCAAAGTATTCCTGGGCGCCACCGGCGGCGAGGCGGAAGCCGACGAAGACCTCGTCGAAGATCAGCGCGATGCCGCGCTCGGTGCAGACTTCGCGCAGCTTCTTCAGCCAGTCGGTATACGCCGCGCGGTCAAAGTTGCCGCCGCGGGAGGAATCGACCAGCGAGGAATCGCCGGGCGCGTTGCCGTTGGGATGCAAGCCCTGGAGCGGATTGACCAGCACGCAGGCAATGTCCTTGCGGGTGCGCAGCACGTGCAGCGTTTTCTCCGACATCTCGGCGAGGGTGTAGGTCTCGTGCGCGGGGATCGGATTGCCGACGCCCGGCTGCACGTCGCCCCACCAGCCGTGATAGGCGCCGGCGAAGCGGACGAGATGTGTGCGCCTGGTGTGGTAGCGCGCGAGCCGCACCGCCTGCATCACGGCCTCGGTGCCGGACATGTGGAAGGAGACCTCGTCGAGGCCCGAGATCTGGCACAGCCGGGTCACGTTATCGAGGATGACGGGGTGATAGGGGCCGAGCACCGGTCCAAGCGCATGCGCCCGCTTCTCGGATCCCTCGATGCACTCCTTGTAGAAGTCGTTGCCGAAGATGTTGACGCCGTAGGACCCCGTGAGGTCGTAGGAGGTGTTGCCGTCGACATCGGTGACGGTGACACCGCGCGAGGATTCCATGAAGGTCGAGGTGCCCAGGTGCTCGCGGACGAGGCGCGAGAACTGGAACGGCACGCGGTAGGTCTCGGTGAAGTGCAGGTCGGAGATCTTTTCCGCCGCTTCCTTCGTCATCGCGCGCCCCTTGGGGTAGCGCTCGGCGTAGAGGCTTGCGAGGCGGAAGAAGCCGTCCTTGCGCTGGGCCGCGATATTCGCGGGCGCCCCGTCGCAGGCAAAGTAGTCGTCGTCTCCGAACTCGTAGAACGGGAGCAGCCGGGCCACCCGGCGCGACATCTTGGAGTGCCCGGCGAGCGAGCGGTGCTTGGCGCGGGAGAGTTCGATCCGCGCCTTGAGCTTCGGGAAGGCGGCGGCAGCGGAGGCTGCGGCGGCCACGGACATCGAGAGAATCGGGAGTGTCGTTTCCATGACAACAAGCGCTAATACTGCGAGCTGACAGATTCATGACAGTCAAAGCCCTCATCGCCTCTTTCACCCAGCAGGAAGACCTCAACTTCCTGTTGACCAACCGCATCCCCCGCGCGGCCCTGACCCGCTTCATGGGCTGGTTCTCCAAGATCGAGAATCCGCTCGTGCGGGACGCCTCGATCGCGCTGTGGAAGCTGTTCTCCGACCTCGACCTGTCGGAGGCGCGGAAGACGCATTTCAAGAGCCTGCACGACTGCTTCACCCGGGAGCTGAAGCCGGGCCTGCGTCCGTTCGACCCGGACCCGTCCATTGTCGCCAGCCCCTCGGACGGCATCGTCGGCGCCCATGGCCGGATCGCGGATACCGAGCTGTTCCAGGTCAAGGGCGCGCCGTATTCGCTGCTCGACCTGCTCGGCGATTCCGCACTGGTGGACCAGCACCGCAACGGCTCCTTTGTCACGCTGCGGTTGACCTCGAGCATGTATCATCGCTTCCATGCGCCCTACGACGCACACATCGAGCGCGTGACGCTGATCCATGGCGATGTCTGGAACGTCAACCCGATCGCGCTGAAGCGGGTCGAGCGTCTCTTCTGCAAGAACGAGCGCGCGGTGATCCGGACGCATCTGTCCACCGGCGAGGCCGTGACGCTGGTGCCGGTCGCGGCGATCCTGGTCGCGAGCATCCGCCTGCATTTCCTCGACATGGTGCTGAACGCGCAGACGAAGGGCCCGGTCAACTTCCCCTGCGACGTCAACGTGAGCAAGGGCGAGGAGCTCGGCTGGTTCGAGCACGGCTCGACCATCATCATCCTCGCGCCCGGCGATTTCAAATTCTGCGACGGCATCGCCGAGGGTACCCGCATCCGCGCCGGTCAAGCGCTGCTCGGAAGAAAGTAGCCTTCAATCCGCCGTCTCCGCCGCCTATATGGTCGGCGGGGACGATTTGATCGACACGGATTTGGCGATGGCGCGGGCGCCGGTGATGGCGGCGGGGGGTATTGTGCTGCGGCGTGGCGCGCCGCCGCTGATTGCAGTCGTGCGCCAGCGCAAGCGCAACGAATGGGTCTTGCCGAAGGGCAAGCTCGACGACGGCGAGACGCCGAAGGAGGCCGCGCACCGCGAGGTGCTGGAAGAGACCRGTCACGAGGTCGCCATCCACGAATTCCTGGGAACGCTCGTCTATCAGTCGGGCGGCCGCTCCAAGGTCGTGCATTTCTGGCGCATGGAGGCCGGGGGCGGTCCGGTCCGCAAGCTGATGAACGACATCAAGGCGGTCGACTGGCTGACGCTGGAGGATGCAATCGCGCGCCTGTCGCGCGAATACGAGCGCGCCTTCCTGATCCAGATCGGCCCGATCGCGATCGCCGCCGCCGGCCTTGCATCTCCGCCCGCACCCGTGCCGCCGCCGGCGAYCGACGATGCCGATGCAGCCTTGCAGACGCTGACGCCCGCCGAAGCAGCGTCGGTCGATGAACTGCGTCATGGCTTGTTGCAAAAGGTGAAGGCCTGGCTGCGCGGCGAGGCGTGAGTTGTCATCGCGCCGCTTTGCTTGCGAGTTTGGAAACATCCGCGAGCTAGTATGGCTGTGGGAGCGTCAGTTCCCTCCAAGTCGTCATTGCGAGCGAAGCGAAGCAATCCAGAGCCCCTCCGTGGAAAGATTCTGGATTGCTTCACTGCGCTCGCAATGACGGAGGATGCAGGGAAGCGCCTCACCAGCGCTATCGTTGCGGAAGTCGTGTCCGCATTGACGCTGCACCTTCTCCCACAAGGGGAGAAGGAAGAAAGTCACCGCCGCTCTTTCTTCTCCTTCGGAGCGGGTGCCGGCTTGCGCGGCGCTGCGGGGTGCTGTGCGGCGGGGAGGCGCTGCTGGAATCCGCCCTGGCGCTGGATGCCGCCTGGCTGCTGGACTGCGGGCGGCTGGCCCGGCTGCAATCCGGTGCGCGGCGTTTGCGGCTGAGGTGTCGTGCCCGGCTGCGGCACGGCTGCTCCGGGCTGCACGGGAGTCTGGCCGGCGCGCGGCGGCAGGGTTTGCGGCGTTCCGCCGGGCTGCGTGCCTGGTCCGGTGCGCGGCGCGCCGGCCGGCCGGCCCGCACCCTGCTGACCGTGTTGCTGCTGGCCCGCGCGCGGCGTACCCGGCTGGACCGCGCCGCCCTGTCCTTGTTGTCCCTGGCCCTGCCGCTGCGGCGGCTGTGCGCCTTGCCGGTTTGGCGTGCCCGGCTGCTGCTGACCCGGACGGTTGTTCTGGCCGGGCTGCCCGTTCGGCCGCTGCGGCTGTTGGCCGGGCGCCGTCGTCGGCCGCAATTGTTGCTGCTGCGGCGGCTGCGCCGGCCGCGGAATGCGGCTGGTCGCGGTCGGATTGGCGCGGCGGAAGTCGCGCTGCTCGGTGACGATCTGGCGGCCCGTGGTCTGTGCCAGATGCACCTGGCTGACGAAGCCACGGTCGCGCGCGATCTGCTGCGGGGCAATCGTGATCGGCACGGCCGCAAAGCGCATGCCGCCGGGGCCGCCCGTGCCGGGGCGGATCGCAAAGCCGCTCGCGCCTTGCGTCAGCGCGCCGAGCCGCGTGCCGCTGCTGCGGTCGTTGACCTCGATGTGTCCGACCCGGCCGTCGGCGTCGGGATAGAGCTTGATGTTGACGTTGCTGGCGCGGCTCGCGGCCGCGCCTTCGGGCACGTCGACGACGCCGGTGGTGCCGCGGATGCCGAGCGTCGCGGTCGGCGTCGCGATCTTCATGTCGCCGGTCTTCGCCACCGCCGCCGCAACGAAGGCAACCGAGCCCTTGCCGATGTCGAAGATCGCCGAATTCTGCTTGCCGCCGTCCTCATAGACGTAATTGTCGATGGTGATCCTGGCGCTGGCGGAGAGGTTGAACGTGGTCGCATCGTTGAAGGTGATGCCGAGCGAGGAGTTCGACGAGGTCTGCACGACGTCGTTGAGATAGATGTCGTCGCGCACGCGCAGCGGATAGGAATTCTTGTCCCGGATCACGGTCGCGATTCCCGTCACGGTCGCGACGTTGCCGATCGGTTCGACCGCGGTGGATTGCGCGTCGGTGGCCGGTGTCGGCGAGGCTGCGGGCGCCGGCGAGGGAGCGGGCGCCGGCTGTGCCTGCGGCTGCGCCTGTGCGAGTTCGATTGCGTCGGATGCGAACGCCCCGCTCGCGCCGGCCAGCGGCAAGGCCAGCAGCGGAAGCGCAAACACGAAGCGGCGCCAAGCCACCAATGAAGTCACGAAGAGGTCCCGGTGAGAACGCGAGGTGAGCGGCCGATTTCAGCCGGGGACAGCTGAACGGCGGATGAACATGTGTCGCATGGACGGGGAGAGCGTGCAAACGGTGCTCTCTCCCCTCATGCTGAGGAGCGTGCCCTTGCGCGCGTCTCGAACCATAGAGGCCTGGCTGCCGGTCCGGGCCTCGCCCTTCGAGACGCCTGCTGCGCAGGCTCCTCAGGGTGAGGGGATAAAGTGTGCTCGCCGCGCGGCACCAGGAACGTGGATGCCCGGGCCTTCGCCTCGCCGAAGCGGCTTCGGCCGCGCAGGCGGGACAAGCCCGGGCATGACGAACATTTGTGCTTGGAGCACGAGATCCCGGGTTCGATGCTTCGCATCGCCCCGGGATGACGCGCTCCGCGCCTCAGCCCACGCGCTTCCAGGTCTGGCCGCCGCAGAACATGCCGCCGAAGGCGCAGCCCTGCACGCGCATCGCATTCGGGCCCTTCATCGCGATCGTCGAGTCGTAGTTGCGGCCGGAGTCGGGATCGTGGATGCGGCCGCTCCACTTCGAGCCTTCGGGCTTCATGTTGATCAGGATGCGTTCATTGGTCTTCTGCGCGTAGCCGCACAGATTGGCGCCGCACTGCTCGACGCGGACGTTGCCCTTGTTCTCTTCGGTCGCCCAGATGCCGATCGGCGTGTTGGCGACCTGCGCCGGCGCAGCGGCCACCGGAGCCGGAGCGGGCGCCGCGACGGGAGCCGCAGCGGGCGCGGGCTGCACCGTGTTGTCGGAGCCGACGGACGGAGCGGCGGCAACCGTCGGGGCGGGCGCTGCGGGAGCGGCAACCGCAGGCGCGGCCGGCGCGGTCGCCTGGACCGGCGCCTGCTGCACGGGCTGCTGCTGCACCGGAGCCGGCGCGGGCTGCGCGGTGGTGGCCGGAGCCGGCGTGGTGTCGACGTCATCGTCCTTGGAGCCAAGGCCCTTGAGGTTGATGTTGTTCAGCTTGATCGGCTTGTCCGACAGGCCCGGCGCGACGATGGTCACGCAGTCGAGCGAGGCGCAGTTGCGCGGCGTCTCGATGCGGATGTGCTGGCCCTCGATCTGGAACGAGATCGAATTGCCGGCATGAGCGGCTGCGGTCGAAGCGAGGAACAGTGCGGTGGCGGCGATGGCGAGCTTGTTCATGACAACCTCCGAAAAATGCGTGGTCCCGATATGGACTGAAGTCGCTGGTGGACGATGCGTGGTTCGACCCTACGCCCGGCCCGTCCGGCCTTCCGTGATGGACGTCACAATGACTCCCGCGCGCTTGGGTGAGGYAGCGCACATTCAGCCGCGGTCCATCCCGCGTAACGTCGTCGCGACAGAAGAGGGGGAGGCGCCGATGACGCGGCTTGCGACTTCGCTTGGCACATTGATCGCGCTGCTGGCGGTTGCGCCTTCAGCCCAGGCCGGTTCCTACGTGTTCTCGATCGGCGGCCACCGATTCCATGTCGAGGCGCCCGGGAATTGCCGATCCGCTTCCTGCGTCTCGATTTCCTCCAATCGCAACTTTCGGCCGGCGGAGGACGTCGCCACGACACCCGCTCCGCCTGTCCCACCGCCGGTTGTCCAGGCGCCGCAGCCGGTCTATCCGGCAACCCCGGCCCGGCCGCCACAGGCGATTGCGGTCGCGCCGTCACCGGCGCCGCCGCCCGTGCTCGCCGCGACGACGTCGCAGCCGCCGGCGCCAAGATCCGAGGCACCAAGGAGCGAGGCCCTGGCCCCCAATCCGCCTCGGGTCGAGCTGTCGTGCGTGGATCCGCCGAAGGCGATCGCGCTCGATCCGCCGCGCATGGAGCCGCCGGTCGTCGCGCCGAAGCCCGAGATCAAGTCGGCCACGGCGATCGCACAGCGCAGTGACGACGAGTCGCCCGGCATGCCGCTCGGGCAGTGGGAAAGCGACGGCGCCAAAGGCACGGTCCGCATCGAACGCTGCGGCTCCGCGCTGTGCGGCTATGCGCTGACCGAGGCGTCGAGCAAGGGCGAGAGCGTGCTCGTCAACATGAAGCAGAAATCGCACGACGTCTGGACCGGCAGCATCTACAGCGGCTCCACCGGCAACACCTATTATGCGAGGATGACGCTGAAGAGCGCCGGCAGGCTCTACGTCGAGGCCTGCGCGCTCGGCCACTTCTGGTGCTCGGGCAACGACTGGACGCGCGTTGAGGAGCCGCAGGAGCAGGTGGTTACGACATCGCGGCAGTGGAGCGCGCGGTCGTAGCTCTTCGCGATGCGCACGCGCTTCTTCCCTCTCCCCTTGTGGGAGAGGGTGGCTTGCCGCGTAGCGGCAAGACGGGTGACACTCGCGCTTGAACTTGTGGAAGCAGACCCCTCATCCGTCGCGCCACGCGCGCCACCTTCTCCCACAGGGGGAGAAGGAAGAAGAAGCAACATTCGAGGCGGTGGGCTAAAGCCGCTAGATCATGCCGAGCACGATGGCGCCGACGAAGGCCATCGCGAGGTACGCGGTGATAACGCTCAGTCTCCCGGCAAACGTCATGCCGTTGCTCCCTGGGATGTTCCGCTGAAGCATGGTCCCGCTGCTCGCGCGCCCCTGCGCCCGGCCGTTATGGTTAACACAAAGTGTCCTTGCGAAAAAGTCAGCCGTGCTGCCGCTCATCTCCAGGAGCCAGCGCACGGCCGCGCCCGGCATGGTTAAGGAAGGCTGAAATCGACACGTTGAAGAGTCTTTAAGTAAATTCACCGAACGTGCGTGCATGACGCGCGGAGTTCGTTTGTATCTCGTCGGCTCCATCGTCCTTGTTTCGCTAGCGGGTTGCGGACGCGGCTTCTTCCAGGCCGAACGTGARCCGTGGCGGGCCGAGGCGGAGGCCGCATGCCTGAAATCCGGCGCGGTCAAGGAAAGTGCGGACATCGTCCGCATCGACCCGATCTCCGGGCCCGGCAGCTGCGGTGCGGAGTTTCCGCTCAAGGTCGCCGCCATCGGCGAGCCTTCGAGCAGCTACGGCTTTGCCGACGAGGAACTTCGTCCCCCGGGCAATGTCGGCAGCCAGCCGCGCTGGCCGGTGACACAGCCGCGATCGAATTATCCGCAGGGCCAGGCCTATCCGGCATCCTCTTATCCGCAACGGCCGAACTATCCCGAGAACGCGGTGCGCCAGCCGTCCGGTTACGGCGCCTCGTCGGGACCGATGTCACTGAATGCGCCCGGTGTGGCGCCGCAGGAAGACGAGATCGACCTGCCGCCCGAGGGCACCGATGCCGCGGGTGCGGCGCGCTACATGAATGCGCCGAGCTATCCGGCGCGGCAGCCCGGTCCCGCACCTTATTCGCAGGCGCCCGCGCAGCAGCCGCTGCCGCGCCTTGGTCCCGCGCAGGGCAATCCGGTTACTGCCGTCGGTCCCGTTGCGATCAAGCCGACCGCGACGCTGGCCTGTCCGATCGTGTCTGAGCTCGACCGCTGGCTCGCCGACACCGTGCAGCCCTCGGCCATGCGCTGGTTTGGCGTGCGCGTCGCCGAGATCAAGCAGATCTCCGCCTATTCCTGCCGTGGCATGAACGGCAACTCGCACGCCCACATCTCCGAGCATGCCTTCGGCAACGCGCTCGACATTTCCGCCTTCGTGCTTGCCGACGGCCGCCGTGTCACGGTGAAGGACGGCTGGCGCGGCATGCCGGAAGAGCAGGGTTTTCTGCGCGACGTGCAGTCGGGCGCGTGCGCGCATTTCACCACGGTGCTCGCGCCGGGCTCGAACGTCTATCACTACGATCACATCCACGTCGATCTGATGCGCCGCGCCAGCCGCCGCCTGATCTGCCAGCCCGCCGCCGTCTCCGGCGAAGAGGTCGCCGGGCGCGCGCAACAGCGCAATCCTTATGCGGGCAGGCGCGATCCCTATGTCACCGGCTCGCTCGGAACGCGCAAGAGCACGCGGAAGCAGGAAGAGGAYGATTACGCTGACGATTAGGCGGGCGCAGCTTCTCTTGTAGCCCGGATGAGCGTAGCGATATCCCGGAACAGAATTCCCGCATATCGCTGCGCTCATGCGGGCCACGATTGCGTCAATCGACATGTCCATCGTCGGGTGGAGGCCACGTCTTCGCGTTCACGCGTGACGGGCGGAAAATCGTGCACGGCTGGCGCAAGATGGAAGAGATCGGATCGTAGCTCTGCGCAGTCAGAAGGTCATGTCGAGGCCCGCTTCGACGGCGCGGGGACCAGCCCCATGCACAGCTGCACCTCGCCCGGGACGTTGTAGGTCCGCATGATGTGACGGCTGTCGCGCAAGCCGGACGCCTCACGTTGCACCACGAACATCCAGAGCGCCTGGCCGGCTTCCATCACCAGCTTGCGCCTGGCCGGCTGCATCGAGGCCGGCGTCCCCGAGGCTTCGTAGGCGGCGTCGAACTCGCGCAAGCGCGCAAGGCTCTGTTCGAGTGCACGGCCCATCCGTCCAAGCGCTGAAGCCTGTTCCTGGACGATCTCATAATGGAGGATATCGACAGGCGGGCGAAGATCACGGGACATGGCCGCAAATATAATGCTGCGAGACCGGCCTGCGCAACGCGTGGCGTGCTTGCGATTACTTCGCCCGGTACGCCGCCAGGAACATCCGCGTCGCGCTGTCGACCACCTCGGTCATGCGCTCTTCCGACGGCGCGGGCGCGGCCTGGAAGACGAAGGGCAGGAAGAGTGAAGCCTTGCACAGTTCCATGAACTGCGAGGCGGCAAGATCGCAATCGTCGATCGTGAGATCGCCGGAGGCGGCATGGGTTTTGAGATAATCGGAGAGGCGGTTGATGGTCTTATCCAGCACCCGCGCATAGTAGCGGCGACCGACATCGGGCATGCGCTCGGCGATCGCCATCACGGTGCGGATCGCCGATCCGCCGCCCGGCCGGCAGAGCAGATGGATGTAGGCCCGGCCGAACTCCTTCAGCGTGGTCTCGGCGTCGCGGCCGGGATCGAAGTTGAACACGACCTGGCCGTACTGGAGCGCCTCCTGCTCGAGGATGGCTTCGAACAGCGCGCACTTGTCGGCGAAGTAGACGTAGAGCGTGCCCTTGGAGACCTGCGCCGCGCGCGCGATCTCGCCCATGCTGGCGCCGTCGAAACCGAGATCCATGAACACCTTGCGGGCCCCGTCCAGGATCTGGCGGCGCTTCGAGCTGTCCTCCTCCTGGATGACGTGCAGACGTTCGCTGGCAGCTACAACCATTGGTTCAGGGTCTCGGAAGGTTTTGGGACGAGGTGCCGAACAATGAAACGCAACTAAAGGATTCGGGCCAGTAAGGTCCGACGCAGGATATTATGTATATTGACCGAACCGTTCGGTCAATGATATTTGGGATAAGCGAGGGGAGCACGCCGCAGGCGGGCCGTCCTTCATTGCGCTTTTTTTGGGGAGGCCGTTATGGCCGTATCGAGAGACCAGGCTGCGCGCGTCCTTCGCCAGGAAGCGGTGGAGACGAATTCGGCGAACGGTGACCCTGCGACCGAGACGTCCGCTGTTCTCGCCGAGCAGCTGCGCTCCCATGTGGTCGAGGAAACCAAGCGCCGCAGCGAGGCGCCGGAGAAGCCCGTGACCGACAAGCCGGCCGCGCCGGGGGCAGACGCGCCCGCCGCCAGCGGCACGCCGAAATCCGGCAAGCGCAAATTCGTCCTGATGGGCGTCGGTCTGGTGCTGGCGCTCGCGGCAGCCAGCTATGCCGGCTATTACACGCTGGTCGGGCGTTTCTACATCGCCACCGACGACGCCTATGTCCGCGCCAACAACACGATGCTCGGCGCGCGCGTTGCCGGCCACATTTCCTCGATCCTTGCCGGCGACAACACGACGGTGCGCGCCGGCGACATCATCTTCCGCATCGACGACGGCGACTACAAGATCGCGGTCGACGCCGCCGCGACCAGGATCGCGACCCAGCAGGCGACCATCGATCGCATCGGCCGCCAGATCGCGGCGCTCGACAGCCAGGTTGCCCAGGCCAAGGCACAGCTCGTCTCGGCCGAGGCGGGCCTCAAGCGCGCGGACCTCGACTACGAGCGCCAGCAGGCGCTGAGCAGCAAGGGCTTTGCCTCGCGCGCCACCTTCGAGAGCTCGGAAGCCGGACGCGACCAGGGCGCCGCCGCGGTCAAGGCCGCGCAGGCCGCCTATGACGTCGCCGTCAGCAACGTCGACGTCACCAAGGCGCAGCAGGCCGAAGCCCAGGCCCAGCTTGCCGAGCTCAAGACCTCGCTCGCCAAGGCCGAGCGCGATCTCGCCTTCACCGCGGTGCGCGCGCCGGTTGGCGGCACGTTCTCGAACCGCCTGGTCAGCGCCGGCGACTTCGTCGCGGTCGGCCAGCGGCTCGGCAACGTCGTGCCGCTCGACGACGTCTATATCGACGCAAACTTCAAGGAAACGCAGCTCAAGCGCATCCGTCCCGGCCAGCCGGTGACGATCAAGGTCGATGCCTATGGCATGCGCAAGTTCTCCGGCGTCGTCGACAGCATCGCGGCGGGCGCGGGCTCGGTGTTCACCCTGCTGCCGCCCGACAACGCCACCGGCAACTTCACCAAGATCGTGCAGCGCGTGCCGGTCCGCATCCGCGTGCCGAAGTCGGTGGCGAAGCAGAACCTGCTCCGCGCCGGCATGTCGGTCTATGCGACCGTCGACACCAACAAGGGCGCGGCCGACGCCGACAGCGAGGTCGATCTCGACGATCCCACCATGATCCATCCGCAGTAGGCGCACCCGGGCGCTGCGAGGTCAGACCATGGCGAACGCCACGACTGCTTCACCTGCCATGATGGCGGCCCCCGCTTCGGAGCGCATCGCGCCGAAGCGGCTGTTCGCCTTCATCATCATGGTGTTCGGGATGTTCATGTCGATCCTGGACATCCAGATCGTCTCGGCGTCCCTCAGCGAAATCCAGGCCGGCCTGTCGGCGAGCTCGAGCGAAGTCTCCTGGGTCCAGACCGCCTATCTGATCGCCGAAGTCATCGCGATCCCGCTGTCGGGCTTCCTGTCGCGCGCCTTCGGCACGCGGCTGCTGTTCGCGATCTCGGCCGCGGGGTTCACCGCCTCGAGCCTGCTCTGCGGCTTCGCCACCACCATCGAGGAGATGATCCTCTGGCGCGCGCTCCAGGGCTTTCTCGGCGCCGGCATGATCCCGACAGTGTTCGCCTCGGCCTACACCGTGTTCCCGCGCTCCAAATTCCACATTGTCGGTCCCATCATCGGGCTGGTCGCGACGTTGGCTCCGACGATCGGGCCGACCGTCGGCGGCTACATCACCGACCTGATGTCGTGGAACTGGCTGTTCTTCATCAACGTCGTGCCCGGCATCGCCATTACCTTGGGCGTGCTGGCGCTGGTCGATTTCGACGAGCCGCATTTCGAATTGCTCGACCGCTTCGACTGGTGGGGCCTGCTCTTCATGGCCGGCTTCCTCGGCACGCTGGAATATGTGCTGGAGGAAGGCCCGCAATATGAATGGCTGCAGGACACGACAGTGGCGATCTGCGCCGCGGTGTGCGCCGTATCGGCGATCGCCTTCTTCTGGCGCGTCTTCACGGCGGCCGAGCCGATCGTCAATTTGCGCACCTTCTCCAACCGCAATTTCGCGATCGGCTGCGTCCTCCAATTCTGCATCGGCATCGGCCTCTACGGCCTGACCTACATCTATCCGCGCTATCTCGCGGAAGTGCGCGGCTACAGCGCGCTGATGATCGGCGAGACCATTGTCGTCTCGGGCATCACCATGTTCCTGGTCGCACCGCTGGTCGGCCGACTCATGGTCAAGCTCGACATGCGCTACATGATCGCGTTCGGCCTGATCGTGTTCGCGATCGGCTCCTACCAGATGACCTGGATCACGCGCGACTACGATTTCTACGAGCTGCTGGTGCCGCAGATCTTGCGCGGCATCGGAATGATGTTCGCGATGGTGCCGACCAACAACATCGCGCTCGGCACGCTGGCGCCTGACAGGGTGAAGAACGCGAGCGGCCTGTTCAACCTGATGCGCAATCTCGGCGGCGCGGTCGGGCTCGCCGTCATCAACACCGTGCTCAACGACCGCACCGACCTGCACATCACCCGCCTCCAGGAGCGCGTGACCTGGGGCAATGCGACCGCGACCGAAACCCTGACCATGTTCATGCAGAAGTTTCAGGGGCTCGGCGATTCCACGCTGATGGCGATGAAGCAGCTCTCGYAGCTGGTGCACCGCCAGGCCGTGGTGATGAGCTTTGGCGACGCCTTCTTCATGCTGACGCTGTTCTATCTCGGCCTCAGCCTGCTGGTCACGCTGCTGAACAAGCCCGCCCCGATGACCAGCGGCGGTGGCGACGCGCACTGACGCCACGCACGCTGTCGTCGCCCGGCTTGACCGGGCGACCCAGTATTCCAGAGGTCGGCGTTGGAGACCTCGCTCTCACCAGGTCCGTCGCGGTGTACTGGATGCCCCGGTCAAGCCGGGGCATGACGGCGGAGTGAGTGGCCCGCGAACCAAATTGCAACACTCGTTCGTGATCTCGCGTGCGCCCCGTTGCAAAGTGCGAACGGCACATCTATAAAGCGCACCTCATTCAGTCGAACCGGGAGGGATTTGCATGATTTCGTCGCATTCGCAGATCGTACGCCCGCGTTCGATGTTCTGGTTCGGTATGTCGGCGGCCTGCTAGAGGCCTCCTCCGCCAGATTCGATCGGGTCACGAGTCCCGATCGCCCCACTTCCCCAAGTCAAAATCACCTGTGAGTGACGCCGTCTGCCCTTCGTGGCCGACTTGCGTCCGTTGATGGAGCCGGCCCGCGCCAAAAAGCGGCTGGATGATGTCATGACCTCTCTCTCGAAAAGGCCCGCGGCCATACGCGTGGTGTTGCCCTTCGTGTTCCGCCACTGGCTGAACCAGCCCGGTCGCGGCCTGATCGTGGGCGGTGGCCTGCTGGGCGCGACCGTCGCCGACCTGTTCATGCCGGTCTTCTCCGGACATCTGGTCGATGCGCTGACACGCGGCCCGTCCGATCCTGACGCGCGCCACGCGGCGCTGGTTGCGTTCGGCGCCATCGTGGCGCTCGGTGCGGCCTCCGTGGTGCTGAGGTTGATCGGTCTCCAGGCGATCGTCCCGTTCACGCTCAAGATCATGTCGGATGTCGCCCAGGGCGCCTTCACGCGGGTGCAGCGCTTCTCGACCGACTGGCACGCCAACTCCTTTGCCGGCTCCACGGTACGCAAGATCACCCGCGGCATGTGGGCGCTCGACCTGCTGAACGACACCATCCTGATGGCGTTGGCGCCGTCCCTGCTGGTGTTGATCGGCTCCATGGTCCTGATCGGCCTGCACTGGGCTTCGCTCGGCGCGGTGATCGCGGTGGGAGCGCTTTTCTACGTCGCCATCACCGTGCTGTTCTCGACGCGCTAYATCGCGCCGGCCGCGCGAATCTCCAACGCCTGGGACACCAAGGTCGGCGGCACGCTGGCGGATGCGCTGACCTGCAACGCCGTGGTGAAATCCTTCGGCGCGGAGCTGCGCGAGGATACGCGGCTCGCCCGCGTCATCAACCGCTGGCGCGTGCGCGTGCGGCGGACCTGGTTTCGCTACAACTACACGGCCATGGCGCAGCTCTCACTGCTGCTGGCCTTGCGTGCCTCCGTGATCGGCGGCTCGGTGCTGCTGTGGATGTCCGGGCACGCCTCGCCCGGCGACGTCACATACGTGCTGACGAGCTACTACGTCATCCACGCTTACTTGCGCGACGTCGGCATGCACATCAACAACCTCCAGCGCTCGGTCAACGACATGGACGAACTGGTGGCGATCCATGACGAGCCGATCGGGATTGTCGATGCGCCGGACGCGCGGCCGATCGCGATCGAGGGCGGCGAGATCGTGTTCGACGACGTTACGTTCCACTATGGCGGCCATCGCGAGCCGCTGTACGACGGCCTGTCGGTCACGATCCGCGCCGGCGAACGGGTCGGCCTGGTCGGCCGCTCCGGCTCCGGCAAGACCACCTTCGTCAAGCTGGTGCAGCGGCTCTACGACGTAAGCGATGGCCGCGTGCTGATCGACGGCCAGGACATCGCAAAGGCCACGCAGCAGTCGCTGCGCAGCCAGATCGCGATCGTGCAGCAGGACCCGATCCTGTTTCACCGCTCGCTCGCCGAGAACATCGCCTATGGCCGGCCCGGCGCCAGCCTGGAGGCGATCGAGCAGGCGGCGCGGCTGGCCAATGCGCACGACTTCATCCTGCGTCTGCCCAAGGGCTACGGCACGCTCGTCGGCGAGCGCGGCGTGAAGCTGTCGGGCGGCGAGCGGCAGCGCGTGGCGCTGGCGCGCGCCTTCCTGGCGGACGCGCCGGTGCTGATCCTGGACGAGGCGACGTCGAGCCTCGATTCGGAATCGGAGGCGCTGATCCAGCAGGCGATGGAGCGGCTGATGAAGGGCCGCACCTCGATCGTGATCGCGCACCGGCTGTCGACGGTGCGCAGTCTCGATCGGATCCTGGTGTTCGACCGCGGCGAGATCGTCGAGCAGGGCACCCACGCCGTGCTCGCAGGCAAGCCCGGCGGCATCTATCGCGGCCTGTTCGAGCGCCAGGTGGTGGACCTCGGACGCCTGGCAGCAGCGGAATGAGAGGCAGCC